>JAGXRQ010000059.1 GCA_018335675.1 Bacteroidota bacterium
GACAAAATAAAACAATCAAACATAAGTCTATATTGGCTAAGGAACACATAAGCAAGGAAAATAACAATATCCACCTTCAACATGTAAACAACCTTCATGCTCAACTGCGTAAATTCCTAAGACCATTTAATGGTGTAAGTTCAAAATATCTACAAAACTATCTAAACTGGTTTGCATATAAAGATAAACTATATGGAACGAAGTCAACCATTAAACAATGGTTCTACGCAATTCTTGCTACGCCATACGCATATGAGCTGTTTTTGCAATTTAAAGATAATGCTGTTAATATTAGAACTTAGCCAGAAATATGTAAAAGAAGTTCCAGAAGTTGCCTTTGATCTTGTCAATAATATTCACGAACCTCTTACGATAATTTACGAAAATGCCCGTAATGTTGCCAAGCATGTAGCTGCTGAAGATAAGTCTATTGCTATAAGAATACCTAGTGATGAGTTTTGTAGCACCCTCTTAAATAAGTTTGGCAAGCCAATTACTTCTTCATCTGCAAATGTAAGTGGTGCACCAAGTCCACTGTATTATAGCCAAATTGATGATCAAATTAAAAATGCTGTGGATTATATTGTTCCAATAAATCAATTTGTCCTTAGCCGTCCAAAAGCATCCACAATTATAAGAATTACAGAAAACAAAGAAATTAAAGTACTTAGGAGTTAGTAATAGCAAAAATTTTTCTTACTTCATTTTGAAAAAATATCTTTCACACCCATTGTTCGAAATTATATCTGAAGCTGCATCAGAGTTGAATGTTAAGGTATATGTAATTGGTGGATGGGTTAGGGATTTATTTCTTAAAAGAGATTCCAAAGATATTGACATCGTAGTCGTTGGAAACGGAATTCAGCTGGCAGAAAATCTTAAAAACAAATTTCCAAGCAAGCATAAGCTTTCAGTTTTTAAAAACTTTGGAACGGCTATGCTTAAGTGGGATGAATGGGAAATTGAATTTGTGGGCGCAAGAAAAGAGTCTTACAGACAAGAGTCGAGAAAGCCTATTGTTGAAAATGCCAGCCTTGAAGAAGATATTAGCAGGAGAGATTTCACAATCAATACTTTGGCTATCAGTCTGAATAAAGATAGTTATGGCAAACTGCTTGATGTATACTGCGGTGTTGAGGATATAAACAAGAAAGTATTAAAAACTCCTCTGGATCCTGATATTACTTTTTCCGACGACCCACTTAGAATGCTCAGGGCAGTAAGATTTGCCTCTCAACTTAGCTTCTCCATCGATAATAAATCTTTGAAAGCTATTAAGCGCAATGCTGAGCGAATTAAAATTGTGGCAATGGAGAGAGTTATGGATGAATTTAACAAAATTATGTTGTCGGAAAAACCATCTATTGGACTAAAATTACTTAGAAATACAGGGCTGCTTAAACATTTCTTCCCCGAATTGGATAAATTACACGGAATAGATAGCGTTAACGGTAAAGCTCACAAAGATAATTTTTTACATACACTAAAGGTGCTTGATAATCTGTCTGAATTGTCAGACGACTTATGGATTAGATGGGCGGCTCTTTTGCATGATATTGCAAAACCCGATACTAAAAAATTTGATAATGAAGTTGGTTGGTCTTTCCATGGGCATGAGTACCTGGGGCATTTAATGGTTGAAAAAATATTCAGAAACTTGAAATTGCCCCTTAATGAGAAAATGAAATATGTGCAGAAACTTGTGCTTCTTCATTTAAGGCCAATTGCACTTAGCGAAAGTGATGTTACTGATTCTGCTGTCAGACGATTGCTTTTTGAAGCGGGTGACGATATCGACGATCTTATGATGTTGTGCGAAGCTGATATTACTTCCGCAAATCCACTGAAAGTAAAGAAATACCTTAAGAATTTCGAGCAAGTTCGATTGAAACTTAAAGAAATTGAAGAAAAAGATAAAATCCGAAATTGGCAACCTCCGATTTCAGGAGAGGATATTATGTCAGCATTTAATGTAGGTCCTTCTAGGGAAGTAGGTATGATAAAAAAAGCTATTAGGGAAGCAATTTTGGATGGGAAAATTCTTAATAGCCGCAAGGATGCGCTTGAGTTTATGTTTCAGGAAGGCGAAAAATTAGGACTTACAAGAGCCGAAAATTCACATTAATAATTAACTTTGCCTTAATCAATAATTGCTTAAAAATTTAATATGCACGCCTACAGATTTTTAATTCGATTTGAAGAGCTTTCTGACTTTAGCAGAGAGATTGATGTTCTTGCCGACCAGACTTTTGAAGACTTCTATAACGCATTAGCGACAAATTTAAAACTCGAGGATTCTAAATATGTAGTCTTCTATATTTGTGATCATAACTTTAGAAAAAAGACTGAAATTCCAAGAGAAGAGGCTTTTGCATCACCAAAGAAAAAAGTTAATAACGATGATGATAATACTTCTACAGATAATGCAAAAATTATTCTGATGAAGAATGCCTATCTTAATGAATATATCGATGATCCGCACCAACGACTTATTATTGTTTATGATAAAATTAGTCAATGGACTTTTTATATCGAAATGACTAAGATATTGCAAGCTCAAGATAAAGTAAAGTACCCGGCCATTATTAAATCTGAAGGCGAAACCCCACGAGAACTCGTTCCTATAAAGATTATTGCTCCTGTTATAGAAGATAATGATGATTCTGTTTTTGTTGATGAAGATTCTGATGATGTTGATGATGGAACATCCTATAACAATGAGGACATAGCTGAAATGGAAACCGACGAGTCGGGCGTAGTGGAAGTTGAAGATGAACCTTCTGAAGAAGAAGTGGATGAGCCTGATTTTTCTGAAGACTTTTCCGAAGACTTTGATGAAGAAAAATTCTGACAAAACTCTTATTGTGCTGACTGGCCCAACGGCTGTCGGTAAAACTGACCTAAGTATTCAGATTGCTCAAATGCTTGGTGTTCCAATCATATCTGCTGATTCAAGGCAGTTTTATAATGATTTAAAAATAGGCGTTGCCACACCTTCTCAAAATCAACTTGAAATTGTTAAGCATTTTTTTATTGGGCATCTTTCCATAGGCGATTATTATAACGTATCTATGTTTGAAAATCAAGCTCTACAAGTATTAGATTCTATTTTTGAAAACTCTGATTATGCATTAGTTACAGGTGGGTCGGGCTTATATTTGGATGCTTTGTGTTATGGAATTGATGATCGTCCTGATGTGAATGATGATGTTAGAAATGAATTGAAATTATTTTATAAAGAAAATGGAATACAGGGATTAAGGCTGAAATTGAAATCTATCGACCCGGAGTTCTATAAAGAAGTTGATATAGCAAACCCTAACCGAATGATACGTGCAATTGAAGTTTTTCTTACAACAGGGGAAAAGTTTTCATCCCTTAGAAAAAAAACATCAAAAAAAAGAAACTTCACAACTAAAATGATAATTCTTGAAAGAGAAAGGGCCGAAATATTCAATCGTATTAATGACAGAGTAGATGTTATGATACAGCAAGGTCTTATTGAGGAGGCATTAAGTGTAATTAAGTATAGAAACACAAATGCTCTTAATACCGTTGGATATAAGGAAATATATGACTGGATTGATAATAAATGCTCTCTTATTCAAGCAATTGAGAAAATAAAAACAAATACTAGACGTTACGCAAAAAGGCAAATCACTTGGTTTAAAAAATATGCTGATGCAAAATGGATTAACCCTGATAACTTTGAAGCCATTAAGTTTTTTATTTATGAGAAGTAACAGAAATTTTGGATTTAATGGATTGAACAGACTCTGTTTGTTTCTAATATTTTCATTATCAATATCACTTGTTTATTCAACTGATATTGAAAGAAAAATAGAAAAGTCGGAAAAGTTCGCCCAGAAATATATAAAGTACTATAGCGAGAATAAAGCAGACTCACTTGCAATTCTGCTTAGAAGTTGGGAAATAGAAACTGGAATGAATGAGGCATTGTTTAGGGCTTATGCTTTATTCCTTGCTGATAAAAATCAGTTCCCCGGCACTTTGCTCCCATTTGGATTGTTAGAATATGCTACTGCTTGGGAAATTAGACATGGCCTTTTATTTAAAAATGAAAAAGACGATTTTTTCTATACTCATCCTGAGTATTTTAGCTATATTCTAATTGGTGGAGAATTTGATAGGTTTACAATAGATGCTTCAAGAAGACTTATCAGCAAAATGGAAAAAGGAAGCCTTTCGCATTCTTTTATTTCTCTCTATGCAGGAGATATTGAGGATTTTTTCAAATCATTACCTAATGGAGCTCACGAGAATACCTTGTTAGGTGTTGAATATAAAGAGAAATATCAGAAGCTATTAAAAATGCCTGAAACTCACCTTGCAATAAATATTGGTGGCTGGTTTAATCAAGGGAATCTGAATAATTTAGGAACCAGACCATCATTAGGTATTGCCGTCGGGAGGTGGTATCCGAGGTTTAGGGCTGATTTAGCTTTTGATGTGAGATTTTTTGACACAAACAAAACTATTCAAATAGCTCTTACGGATACAATTATGCTAGAAGTAGGAAACTTTATGGGAGCAAGAATTGCTTTTGAAGGTGCCTATTCAATAATTAAAGCTAAACCCTATAATGTTGATATATTTATTGGTGCTGGATATGAATGGTTTGAAATGTTCAAATCATGGCAAGACAGAAGAGGCGATGTATTCAGCTCTCCTTCATTATCTATGGGGTTAACATGTAGATATTTTTTCCCAAACAGATCTCATGTCGGGATTTCTTCAGCATATCATTTGCTATGGTTTGATAATCCGGGTGGAACTCCTCTTGATGGCAACGCAATTACTGTATCTCTACAAATAGGAATTTTGGAAAATCCTCGGAAAAAGGTTGGATTAAACCGTTTTGGGATTAATTACTGGTAATTTATTTTGGAACTAGCCCAAATCTTTGATTTTTGTAGTCAATAACTATAGTGTAATCAAAGAAAAATGCGTATGAAATTGTTCCTGATATTCTTTTTCCGTCAAACCTTGTCTTTTCTCTGTCAACAAAGTATACATTTTGCCTGTTTAACTTAAAAGTTTCAAAGTAAACGTCTTCGTATGTATAAGTGCCTGATACTATTTCAATTTTATTGAAATCTGAAAAAACAAGTAAGCTGTCTTTTGTGTGAATATTAGACTTTATTCTATTAAATAGCTTTTCATTATATACCTCTAAAACAGGAGTAGAGTCACCACTTAACCAAAACCAATATTTTTTATTTCTTATTTTTATTGGAATAGTAATATATCCCATTACAAATTGAAGTTTTGTATAAATACCTCTATTCAGATAACCTTCCGGGATAGCATCTGAATATCCAATCCTACGATTTGGGAAATCTATAAAGAGTACTTTTTTGCTAAATAAAACCGGACTAATAGTTCCGCCAACATTTATGGCATGGGCATTTTGGCCGGTAGCTCTTGGATCTGTGACAACCTTAAATGCTGCCAACCCATAGTTCAATCGTGAATCACCAAGCTTTATCTCAATTCCAGGAAAATGTTCAATTACTGATCTGCCTGCAGATTGGCGCCTGACAATTTTTTGTTCGAATGCAGGGTAATGCCATATCATTGCATCTTTTGTCTTGTTGTATATTGTGTTCTCAGTTGCCATTAGACGGAAATATAATGGAAATGGAGCAGGAAGACCTTCAAATCTGACATCAACTAACATATGAGCCTTCTCCACATTTAAATTGAAGTAATCAGGGTTGGCAAGCCATTCAAATTCAAACCAATTTATTTTACTTCCGTCAACTGCTACAGTGTCTTTTTTAATGCTAATGCTGAGGCATTCATTACTTTGTAATGAAAACAGGTACAACATATGTAAAAGTATCACTGCATTTTTCATTCTTCAAACTTAATATAAATTATGCTAAATGAATTAAGTAGTTATACGGATGATGATTTAAACTATTAAAACTGTAAATTTGACTTCCAATAAACATAATTGTTAACTTTACAAGTGTTTAAAGAAATAGGATATTTATGAATAAAATGATTAAAAACCTTGAGAGTAGATTGCCACTTATTTATAAAGCCTCTTTATTTGTTTTGAGCGTTGTGCTAATAGTTTTTTTATTCCCACGTCAGGCTAGTTTTAAATATGAATTTACACAAGGAAGACCTTGGCTTGATGAGGACCTGATTGCCCCATTCGACTTTGCAATTCAAAAATCTCCTGATGAGATAAAAAAAGAGGAAACTGATGTGATGGCTGGATTTATCCCTTTCTTTACATTCGATTCAGACGTTTTTGCCAATGTTGTTGAATATTCTATGATTGATTTAAATGAAAAATGGGAAAAACGGTCATTAATTGATGATTTTTCTGAATATAACAAGGCGTATAATGAGAAGTTTCTTAAACAAATATTAGATTCAATATATTCTAAAGGCATAATTTTTATTGATGAAAGTTTTGAAAAACAATATAAGGAAACTTCTTTAAGGCTCATAAAAGGTCAAGTTGCAGAAACTAGAGAAACATCAGATTTTTATACAATCATTGAAGCTTACGAATATATCAGGAAATCTATTGGTAATTCTAATGGGGTTGCGAAAAAACTTATTAAGGAAATTCTCGAGAAAAAAATTACTCATAATGTTTTTTATAATGATGAGTTTACCCAAAAAGCAAAGCAGACTGCTTTAGATAATATTTCGCCTACAAGAGGAATGATACAGCAAGGAGAGAGAATCATATCTAAAGGAGAACTTATTACCGCTGAGAAATTTAGAATATTGGATTCATATAGGTCGGAATATAACAAACAAACAGGCGATTCTGTCTGGTTTGCATATCTTCTTGCAGGTCAGGTTATGCTTGTTAGTTTTGCTATGATAGTTCTAGCTTTATTCCTTAAAACTTTCAGGAGGGATGTGTTTGCAAATAATAGAAAAGTAATTCTTATTCTTCTAACGGTTTGTATAATGGTTTTCTTTACAAGCCTTACTTTAAACTATGATATTAAATTATTAAACATCGTGCCTGTTTGCCTTGTGCCAATTATTACAAGGGCTTTTTTTGATAATAGACTCGCTTTACATGTTCATATTATCACAATTATTCTTATAGGGTTTTTAGTTCCTAGAAGCTTTGAGTTCGTTTTTATGCAATTTATAGCAGGTATTATTGCTATATTAAGCCTAGTAAGTCTTAGAAAAAGAGTGCAATTGTTTATTGCCGTAGGTTGGATAATTCTTTCCTATTCTGCAATATATTTTGGATTAAACTTACTGCAGGGCAATCAGCCTTCAGATATGGATATTATGGTATTTGCTCGTTTTGGAATTAGCGGGATTCTTACTCTTTTTGCATATCCCTTAATATTTTTGCTTGAGAAATTATTCGGATTGAATACAGATTTTTCTCTTCTCGAACTATCAGATATTAATTCTCCTTTATTGAGAGATATGAGTCTGAAAGCCCCTGGTACATTTCAACATTCCTTGCAGGTTGCTAATTTAGCAGAGGAGGCAATATTTAAAATTGGCGGAAATAGCTTGCTTGTTAGAACCGGAGCATTATATCATGATATTGGTAAAATGGAAAGCCCTCTGTATTTTACCGAAAACCAACATTCCGAATATAATCCACATGATGAGCTTACTAACGAAGAAAGTGCAGAAATAATTATTGGCCATGTAATCGATGGTATTGAAAAAGCCAGAAAGCATAATCTGCCCGAATATATTATTGATTTTATTCGCACCCATCATGGTACTTCAACAGCTAGATATTTTTATTCAAAGGAATTAATAAGCAATCCTGATAAGGAGGTGTCAAAACAACCTTTTTTATATTCAGGGCCCTGTCCATATGACAGAGAAACAGCTGTATTAATGATGGCAGATGCTGTTGAGGCTGCATCAAGATCGTTGAAAAACCCCGATGAAGCAAGTATAGAAGAGCTTGTTGAGCAAATAATTGATGGGCAAGTCAACGACAAACAGTTTGCAAATGCTAATATTACTTTCAGAGATATTACAAAGATTAAGGATATATTCAAACGTCGATTGATGAATATTTTCCATGTAAGAATATCTTATCCTTCAATGTAGCTATTTAAATCTGGTCCAAGATTAAAGACCAAATCAAGTAATGATAAGTTGGGAATAAATCCGTATCTATCGCTGAATGCTTGAAAATATTCAGGGAATTTAACTTGGATATCTCTTTCTTTGTTTTTAGGACTTAGTGTAAATCTGTAGTCAGTATTATAGTTTGTTTTAAATTCTGTTGTATAATTGATGTTTTTTTCAATCCCAAATTCCTTAAGCACTCTTTTCAATAACTCTGTATTCCATTCTATTAATAAGCCATTATATTGATTTTTATATAGTGGCTCAAAAAGTTCATTATAGTGCATAAAATATGGAGTTTTATAATAGGCAGATTCAATTGCACGCCAATGATTGATTTGCCACCTTAGTGATGAGTCAGTTAATACTTCAGAAGTTTTTGTTTTATTTCCAAATGGTTTCTTTACAGGTATAATAAGATCTAGTTTTCCATTTGCTGTAAGGATTGTGCACCTGTTTCTCCAAGTTTGCTTCTGGTAAGTTTCGAAAAACTCAATTAATATATTGTCGCTTTTGCCTATATAATATAGATACTCTGCTGATGGAAGGTAGGCTGTCGAAAATACTGATTGTATTGCTTCTTCGACCATATTATTGCTTTTTATTATGGAATAAGTGAACCAATAATTTGGTTTGAAAGAATTCTTCAGTAAATACTTCAGATAATCTGATTATTTTACTGTGTTTTTTAAATGGTTGAATTTCAGCATCAATGTCGCCTCCCTTAAGGTATAATATCCCATTTGGAAAATCATTTATTGATTTATTACTTATCTTGTTTCCCATCCAACCATAAAATTCAGTCATGTTTGTCACTGCTCTACTCATAATAAAATCAAATTTTTTTTCAATTGTTTCAGCACGGATGTTTAATGCCTCAACATTTTTAAGTCCTAATTCTTCAGCAACAGCATTCACAACCTTAATCTTTTTTCCAATAGAATCAACCAGTGTAAATTTGCATTCTGGGAAAACAATAGCCAACGGAATTCCTGGAAATCCTCCTCCAGTACCCACGTCTAAAATTTCACTTCCTTCCTTGAATTTAAAATAATGTGCTATAGTTAGTGAGTGTAAAACATGGTGTAAATAAAAATTATCCATGTCTTTACGACTTATTACATTAATCTTACTGTTCCAATCAATATATAATGCCTTCAAGCTATTGAGTTGCTCAACTTGAATGCTACTTAGATTAGGAAAATATTTACTGACTTCTTTCATATTCAGCAATTCCTTTATTTTTTTTCTTTTTAATAGTTGTATTTTTGAAGTCAAAATTAAAGCTTTATTCCATTTCAATTGGAAATATAATTTAGTCGAGTGCGTTTTTTATTGAAATAATACCATATATAATGAGAAAATCTGTTATTACATTAATTTCTTTTCTGTTTATAATTCATTCATTAAATGCTCAACCTCGCATATCTTTAAATCAATATATAGACACTTATAAAAGTGTTGCTATGGAAGAAATGCGAATTTATGGAATTCCTGCGAGTATAAAGCTAGCTCAAGGGATTCTTGAGTCTGGCTTTGGGAATAGCGACTTGGCAGTGAAAGCAAAAAATCACTTTGGAGTAAAGTGCTCGGGATGGCAAGGCAAAACTTATCTAAAAGACGATGATGCAAAGGATGAGTGTTTCAGGGCTTATGATGATCCCCGACAGTCGTGGAGAGACCACTCGGAATTTATTAAAAACCGAGAGAGATATGCATCTTTATTCAATCTTAAAAAAGATGATTATAAAGGATGGGCCAGAGGATTGCAGAGAGCGGGATATGCTACTAACCCAAATTATTCAAACTTGCTGATTAGAATTATTGAAGAGAACAAACTTTATGAATATGATAAACAGGTGTTGTCTGGTGCAAAGGTTGATGTGAAAGAAAATGGTAAAACCCCAATAGTGACAAAAGACCCAGATGATTTTTCTACGGTATCAATTAGTAGGGAAGTTTTGCTTAATAATAACATCCGATATATTGTTGCTGAAAGGGGAGATACTCCTAAAAAAATTGCCGACGAATTTAATATGAGAGAATGGCAGATATATAAATACAATGAGTTTGAAAAGAATGTAGTTATAACTCCAGGACAAATTGTTTATTTGCAACCGAAGAAAAGAAAGGCAGAAGTTAGCACTCACTCTGTAATGCAAGGGGAAAGCATTCATGATATTTCTCAGAAATACGGTGTAAAAACAAAGTATATCTATAAAAGGAATGACCTGAACCCTGGAGATGAACCCAAAGCAGGAGATGTGATTAAGCTTAGAAGGAGATAACTAAATTATTCACCGCAATGAATACGAATATGAATATGAGCTTCTTCAAAGCCCAATTCATAAGCTTTTCTTAGGTCATTACATCCTGCTCTAGCTTGACGGTTTTTTATTCTGGCTTGCCCTCTGTTAAAGTATGCTTCAGCATAATCAGGTTGAAGAGTTATAGCCCTGTTATAATCTGCTATTTCACTACTCGCTGAATACTTAAGGCGATATTTGGTGTAAGCTCTCCAAAAATATACTTCAGCATCATTTGCATATACCCTAATAGAGAGATCAAAATCCTTCTTTGCATCTTTGTAATTTCCTAGTTGAAAATTGCAAAATCCTCTTCCAAAATATGCCTTATATAAAACTTCAAAATCCGGTTGAAGCCTTATACAACTCGAGAAATCATCAATTGCACCTCTATAATCATTAAGTTCCAATTTTGAATTTGCTCTACGGGCAAAATCAGCCGCTGACTGCGAATATGTATATGCAGAAATCAAAACCATCACAAATAAAACTAATATTTTTTTGAACATATCAGGGTGTTTTTTAGGTTATGCTAAACATTAAATAAAAACCATACCAACAATCAACAAAGGTAATAATTTTTGGAAAATAATTGATTTTTATATTCTACAACATTGCCGAATATGCTCCATGCGTGATAACCGACCAAAATATTATATCATTTTTGTTGCTTTCTTCCTCCCATTTTTTCGCAGTAAAACGGTTGTTGGATGAATCTAAAATTATAACCTTAGGTTTTAGCTTTTTTATTATTATATCCGGTTTTGCGTTAGGGTTTTGCGATATTATTAGATAATCTACTTCAATTTCATTTTTAAATAAAATATTATGACTGTTTTTGTTTAAAAAAAATATCTTTCTGCCTTCGAAATCCATAAAGTTTCTGCTTATAGCCCAGTTATCATTAATTTTTGTGTCAGGTGAATTTATATCGTAAATATCATAATTGTATAATGATCCATTAGTTAGCCGATTACCTTTTAAATGGAAGTCTAATCTATTAAAATCTAATTTTAAATAATCTGCAGTTATAAATAGTCGGTGGTCGCCTGAAACAAAGTCTATTGCTGTAGTTTTCGAAACATTATAAACTATGAACTGCTTTTGAGATGTTATTTTTATGGTTCTATAACTAAATGAGCTTAGTAGCAATAGTGAAAAAATTAAAGCTGGCTTTAGTAGGCTTTTCTTGAGGAATAAAAATGTTAAGCATAACAAAATAGTTACTGCACTTATAATTATCATTTCGAACGAATTTATGTATATGTTGGTGCTAACTGAACCCGGCAACGATTCTATCCATAAAACAGACTCATTTAGAGCTGTGATAATTTTGGACAAAATACTTCCTAGTAATTCTGAAACTGTGCTTATTGGTGAAGCAATAATTGTTAAAAGCGCAATGTATATTATTACACTGGATAAAGGAATTACGATAAGGTTTGTAAGTATAAAATAGTTTGGAAATTGATTGAAGTAATAGAGTCCAATTGGTCCGGTGGCTATTTGGGCAGCTATTGATACTGATATTATTCCCCAAGCTTTGTCGATAAGAAAATTCTTAAAGATTATTTTTTTATAAAGAATGGGCTGTATGAAAACAATACCTATCACTGCGATATATGAAAGCTGAAATCCAATCATTTTTATTATATATGGATTTATGGCTGTGAGAAATATTGCTGATGCAGCCAAAGTATTATAAATGTTAGTCGACCGATTGAAACTCTGGCTAAAAGCAACAAATGTAAACATTGTAGATGCTCTTTGTACGGAGGGAGAAAACCCTGTTATTGCAGCATAACACCAAATTAGAATAACTATAAACAATACTTTTATTATATAGCCATACTTTATCCTTTTTAAAAATCCTAAAATTGCATTGAGGATTAAAAAGATTATTCCAACATGAAGTCCGGATACACATAAGATGTGCATTGCACCTGCACCTGCGAAACCTTGCATAAGTTCATTATCTAAGTCTTCCTTTACTCCAAAAACTAATGCTGATGCAACCGCATATTCTCGGCCTTCGATATTATTTTCACTAAGAATTTTTAATGCTTTATCTCTTATTTCGCTGGCTTTCAGTTTTATAAAGTTCCCATTTCGGAATCCGCTATATATCCATTCACCAGATTTGAAATATGCTTGGTGGTAAATATTGTTGTTTGCAAGAAAGTTTTTATAGTTAAACTCATTTGGGTTTTTTGGAGCTGATACCTCATTAAACCTATTTTCTATAATAATCAAATCTCCATATTTCAGGTTCAACGCAATTGAGTCTTTTTCCAAATAAACAATGACTTTTCCTGTTGTGTTTATTATAGAATCTTTATTGATTATAGTTGTTACAATTCCATTTACCTGATAGCTGTTTGCCTTCTCGGAAATAGGCTCACTAATTTCAACAATTGCATATCCTGTGGTATCATCGAATTTGCTGAAATGATTTGCCCACTTTAGCTGATTATTATCTTGTGAGATTTTTATTCCAAAGAAGAAAAGACATAAATATACAATCAATCCAAATATCCACCTTTGGCTATAGTTTGCCGAAAAGAATATGGTATGTATTATAACGTAAAATGTTGAAGGACTTATAAAAGCCCAGAATAGTATATCGTTGATGTTAAGGTCAAACCCAATTGCAACAACAATCCCCGCAAAAAAGGGAATCAATAGTCTTACCATTGGAATTTGCGCCAGTTGAATTTTCATAGGCGCAAAATTGGTAAAAAATTATTTAATTTGCAAAAAAATCATCTATAACGACTAATTCAATATTTTTGTAGTAATATTTTATGATGTATTCTTTTGAAAAGCCATATTGAGCCATCTTCATTGCTCCTTCCTGGCAAAGCCCAACGCCATGCCCAAAGCCTCTTCCTCTGAATATTATGGTATCGTTTTCAGTTGTAATGGAAAAGAAAGTTGACCGCAATTTGAAGTTTTCCCTTATTTGCCTTAAGTGGATTTTTTTATTTTCATCTAGGTGTAATTTCCTGTTATCCTGAGTAAATGTCAAAATATGATTTTTTTCAGATGCAGAAAGTTTTATCTTATATGTAGATTCTACAAATCTTAAAAGATCATTAATACTTATTTTCATTTCCCACCTTGCTCCAGGGCTATTTAAACAAAACGTGTCTTTAACACTTCTTAAATATGGCAATGCTTGAGGCCAGATATCTTCAGAATTTATAGTTTCACCCCCGCAATTTGCATGATATACAGTGTTTACGGGTTGAGAGTTATTGTCTATAATAATAGTTCCTCTGGAATCATTTACTGCTTCAATAATTGGATTATAGCCTGTTCTACCATAATATGCCTGACAATGAACCTGGTCACAAAGATTATGGCCTTGTGCCTCGTGTCTGTTAATGTTTTTAAAAGCATAAGTTCTTGCAATCGTGGCCTGAACCTGATAGTAAACCGCATGTCTTAAAAATCCTGATTCTGATTGCACTACTCCGGCTATATATTTCTCAAGTGCCACAATATTAATGATTTTAAGCTTTCCATCAGCGACAGTAATGACAAAATCATCATCGTACATGCGAAAAGCCAGATCGGGCTCAATTGGATTTAAAAGCATTATATTATTAAACGCACCACCAAGAATTAAAACTTTGCTTACTTCTTGAATAATAGTATCTCGTCTGATGATAAGAATTTTGCTGTCTTTTGCTCTTAGTTTTATGCTAGCAAACTTTCTTACACTTAGTAATGGCTCATTTGTTTCATTGTCAGAGTATATGAGATATCTGCCTTCTAAACTTGTTAAGTTAATTTCGTTTATTTCACTTCCTGAAAATATCCTAATATCTATTTTTGATGGCAAGGAAAGATTTGTATTTCCTTTTGCTATTAATGGAAAGGAAATAATAACTATAATTATAAAACGATAGAAATTATTCATGTGTGGTTAAAAAGTTTTTAATTATTTCTGCAGCTTTTTGAGAAGCTCCAATTCCACCAAGCTTTTGTTTAAGAATCTTATACTCATCTATAATGGTGTTTCTGTATTCTTTGTTATTTAGCAATTCAGATAATTCAGTTGTTAGGTTTTTATTGTTAAAGTCGTTTTGTATTAATTCTTTCACAACGTGTTTATCCATTATAAGATTAACAAGGGATATATAATTAATCTTTACGAGTTTTTTTGCTATATGATATGATAGTTTTCCTCCTTTGTAGCATACCACTTGAGGTGTACCTATAAGAGCAGTTTCAAGTGTTGCTGTTCCTGAAACCACAATAGCGGCTTCGCTGTGTTTTAATAATTCGTAAGTCTTGTCGAAAATTATTTTAATTTCTGAATCAATTAAAAATCTTTGATACAACTCAATTGGTTGAGATGACATTCCGGCAACAACAAACTGGTAATCTGCAAATTTACTTGCAGTTTCAGTCATAATTTTTAACATTTTTGTTATTTCCTGCTTTCTGCTGCCAGGTAAAATTGCTACAATGGGTTTATTATTAAGGATATTAATCTTAATGAAATCATTTTTATTGGTTTCGAAGAAATCGTTGTTTAATGCATCTAACAAAGGATGACCAACAAAATCTGCATTAAAGTCGAATTTTGCATAAAAGTCTTTTTCAAAAGGAAGAATAACAAGCATTTTGTCAACACAATTCTTGATTTTGTGCACTCTGGATTGTTTCCAAGCCCAAATTTGAGGTGAGATATAATATATTACTTTAATTCCGTTTTCTTTTGCAAATTTTGCCATCCTTAAATTAAAGCCGGGATAGTCAATCAATATTAATACATCAGGCTTGTATTGTATAATGTCATTTTTGCAGATTGAAAAATTTCTAAGAATAGTTCTAATGTTTAGCAAGACTTCCAAAAACCCCATAAAAGCTAGTTCTTTAATGTGCTTAACAGGTTTTCCGCCAATCACAGACATCTTATCGCCTCCCCAGAATCTGAAATTTGCATTTTTGTCAATAGCAGCAATTTGCTTCATTAAGTTAGACCCGTGTAAATCTCCCGATGCCTCGCCTGCTATTAGATAATACTTCATTGCTTATTTTTGGAGTTTTTGTTGTTTTACCAAGGTTGATAATTTCCTACAAGAATAGAATGAAAAATAATATTGCATAAATAATTGTAGCTCCCAAAATACCTCTGCCAGTTTTGTCATATTTTTTGTTTACCATATAAATCCTAAAAGGAAGCATATTAGTAAAAATAGAAATAAGCAGAATATTTGATAATTTAAAATATTTTCCGGCAGATGTTATTGCATTTGTATTGTCTATGCCTGAAATTCCAAGTATAAGATAAACAAGTCCGAATGCTGCTGCAGGTAAAATAATTCCGATAATGGCACCTAATACCCATGAGTCTTTGTTAAACATTAAACCTCCAATTTTTTAATTCAGGAATAAAATTGTGTGCTGTAAAATCAAATTGAACTGGGACAACAGAAATGAAGTTATTTTGCAGTGCCCATTCATCAGTATCTTTGCTATTTTCATGTACTTTAAATTCTCCTGAGAGCCAATAATAATCAACACCTCTGGGGTCTCTTCTATGATCGAATACTTCTTCCCAATTACCTCTGGCCTGCCTACATATTTTAACTCCTTTTAGCTCTGATTCAACTACAGCCGGAATATTCACATTAAGGCAGCAACCTTGAGGCAATCCTTTCTCAAGAACATTGGCTGCAATTTGTTTAATGTATTTTTTGGCAGCTAAAAAATTTGCTTCAAAACTGAAATCCATTAAAGAGAATCCAATTGAAGGGATGCTTTCCATTGCACCTTCAATAGCAGCCGACATAGTGCCACTGTATATTACATTTATCGATGCATTTGAACCATGATTAATTCCGCTCACAATTAAGTCGGGTTTCTTATGTAAGACTTTGTTTACCGCAATCTTGACACAATCTACAGGAGTTCCGCTACAACTGTATTCAGGGTATTCTCCGTCGGCACTTATTTTTTTCAGTCTTAATGGTGATGAAATGGTTACTGCATGCCCCATGCCACTCTGAGGTTTATCAGGCGCAACAACTACAATGTCTCCTAGTTCAATCATAAATGATATCAAGTGCCTAATTCCAGGAGCCATTATGCCATCATCATTGGTTATTAAAATTACCGGTTTATGCATTTTTAAAATTTTGGCAAAGCTATTAAGAAATTGTCAATTGCTTTATAAATATTATACTTTAGTTACTCCTCCTGATACAATAAATTTCATGACTTCTGTTGAAGGAGCATTTATCGGAATCACATTCTCTGCTGCTACAAGAAATAGGTTGCCGGAGAAATTGTAAGAATGTGGAAGATATACCGCAACCATATCTGCTCCAACTCCAATTGCTGATAAGTCTCTTTCAGTTACAAACCCTAATTTGTATAGCTTGTTGTCTCTGTTGATGATAACCATTACGGGCTCAGTAAATTTTTTCTTCTGCCCAACAAAAGCAGACATCAAGTCTTTAATTGACGAATAAAGCATCTTTACTATTGGCATCTGATCCAAAATCTTATTCCACAAATATGACAATGGAGTTTTAATTAGAAATGAACCAAAAAATCCAATTAAAGTTATTCCCACAAGAATAATCAATAATCCAAGGCCAGGAATGTTAAACGGCAGCAAGCCATCAATAAAGTCTAGTGCAGCGTATATAGCATACAATGTTATGCTAATAGGTGCAACGTAAAGAAACCCCTGAAGAAAATAGTAAAAAATCCTTCTAAATGGATTTTTCTTTTTATTGATCTGTTCCATAATCTTTTGTTTTTTGCAAAATTACCTTAAAAAATGTTTAAATGGCTATTTGTTTTAATACGACAAAATGTCAGAATAAAGAAAATGGTTTATAATTTGATGCAATCTTGCGCGTTACTAACCTTAAATAATATGTAATATGGGAATCGGAATTTATGTAATTTTTGGAGTTTTTGTGCTGATTAGCTATATAGTATCTAGCATTTTAAAATCAAAGTTTTCTAAATATTCAAAAGAGCCTTTGCGCTCGGGACTTTCCGGTAAGGAAGTTGCTGAAAAAATGCTTATCGAAAATGGGATTACAAACGTTAAAGTAATAAGTACTCCGGGTCGTCTTACCGATCACTATAATCCACTCGATAAAACTGTAAATCTTAGTAGAGAGGTTTATAATGGGAGAAGTATAGCTGCTGCAGCTGTGGCTGCTCATGAATGTGGACACGCAGTTCAGCATGCAAAAGCTTATTCTTTTTTGAAAATGCGTTCATCTCTTGTTCCAATTGTAAGCTTTAGTTCTAAGTATATGCAATGGATACTTCTAATTGGAATTCTAACTATAGAGTCGTTTCCTCAAATACTATTTGCTGGAATCATAATGTTTGCTGCAACAACATTGTTTAGCTTTATTACACTGCCTGTTGAATTTAATGCAACAAAGAGGGCATTAGTTTGGCTCGAAAATACTGGATTAACAACGGGCAAAGAGCACTATTATGCAAAAGATGCCTTAAAATGGGCCGCTACAACATATGTAGTCGCTGCGCTTGGCTCTTTGGCAACACTGCTTTATTATGTCTGGATATTTTTGGGAAGGAGAGATTAGGAAATAGTCTTCACAAAATCCTTCAATGCTGAGTATACTTTATGAATAGGTAGTCCCATTACATTGAAGAAAGAACCTTCAATACTTTCAATGCCAATAAATCCGAGCCATTCCTGAATGCCGTATGAGCCGGCCTTGTCGAATGGCTTGTATTTATTAATGTAATAAATAATTTCTTCTTCTTCGAATGGCATAAACCTGACAAGAGACCTGTCGTAAAACTCTTTATGAAAATTGTTCCCAATAATGCAAACTCCGGTGAACACTTCGTGAGTTCTTCCAGATAAGTATTTCAGCATCTCGATTGCTTCTTGTTCATTGCCGGGCTTATTAATGATTTTTCCATCAATTACTACAATTGTATCAGCAGTAATAACAATGGTTTTGTCATTTTCCAATTCTTTGGCAAACATTTCAGCTTTCGACTTACTGAGTGAGATTACAATTTCATCCGGCCTTCGATTATTACAAAAATCTTCATTGGTTTCCTTTACCAAAACTCTGAAAGGAATACCTGATTCTTCCAAAAGCCATTTCCTTCTTGGCGACCTTGAGCCAAGAATTATATCAAAATCTTTTAAAACTTCAAAAAAATGCATTACTAGGTTAAATAGAAATACAACAGAAACATTGAAAAGATACCGGTTATCATAATAAACTTAGCCAATCTGCTAAGTACTTGGTAGTCAGTTTTTTCTTTTGCAATATGGACCTTATTGATTAGCAATATAAGCGGTATCTGCACAGTTAATAATACGTATGCAAATAGCAAATTAAACTGATATTGAGATCCAAATAATTCAAAATCAAGCATTACTAATTGAAAATATCCGGTAAAGGCAATTATTACAATTGCAAGGAATATAAGTAAATTTTTACAAGTTCTTACTCCTGAAACAATAGGAATTGTTCTACATCCTGTTTTAGCGTCTCCCTTAATATCTTCGATATCCTTAATGATTTCCCTAAGAAGTGTAGTAAGGAATGCAAACAACGCAAATATTTTCACAAA
The DNA here is from genome assembly GCA_018335675.1 of Bacteroidota bacterium. Taxonomy (GTDB): domain Bacteria; phylum Bacteroidota; class Bacteroidia; order Bacteroidales; family UBA7960; genus PWND01. The sequence goes on from JAGXRQ010000059.1 coordinate 19,026, forward strand.
ATCATCAACAACCAATACATTAACATTAATTGGAACTTCACTAAAATTGGCAAGTGCATTATATTCAAAAATCCAAACAATGGCAATTACAAATGCTGCCAAAATACTAATCATGAAATTTCCAATAAAGTACTTTCTTTTATACCTTATAGAATAAAGCCACAAAATAATAATAATTGCAATAAAAATAAATGATAGTGACCAATTTCCAACTTTATAGGATAGATAGAATCCTAGTAAAATAGCTATTATATTGAGAACTATATGTGAAGAGATGGCTGCACGCCTGGAAAGTGCTTTTCCGAGTATAATTTTATGGGGTTTATTGATTCTGTCAGTTTTAATGTCAAAGTAATCATTAATTGCATATCCTGCAGCGCTTGTTATAACAGTAGCCAATACTAATATGCCAAAATCAATATCTGAAAGTGCAAGATCATAGTCGAACATTAAAAGCAATGGCTTAACTACGCAATACCTGAATAACCCTTGTATAAGAATAAGGATTAAAAGATTTTGCCATCTAAAAAGCTTAAGGTAAGCTAACATATTATTCAAATTTTATTACCATGAAAACCCATCTTCATCAAACCAAGTATTGTGTACCTTCATAACTTGCTCTAAAACGTCTCTAACACAGCCCTTTCCTCCATCATAAAGAGAAATATATTGGCATATTTTTTTTATTTCTTCTGCTGCATCAGCCGGACAAGCTGCTACTCCAACTTCTCTCATAATCTTATAATCAGGAATGTCATCTCCCATATATAAGATAGAGTCTTTATTTAAATTGAGCTCTTTAACTAATTCGTGAAAGAGCTCGAGCTTATTATTTACACCAATATAAACATTCTCAACTCCTAATGCAGTAAATCTATTCTTTACCAACTCTGATCGTCCACCTGTAATTATAATTATTCTGTATCCTTTTTTTACTGCAAGCTGAAGAGCATATCCATCTTTTACGTTCATTGTCCTGAGCATATCGCCATCAGGGCTTAAAATAACAATTCCATCAGTCATTACTCCATCAACGTCAAATATAAACGTTTTAATCGATAATAGCAATTTTTTATAGTTGGTCATAGACTGATGCCTGAATTTATTTTCTTTTTTGTTCCTTTTGAATGCTTTGGGTCATAAAAGTATAAATTTTTTGATAATCCTCAAAGCTTTTAAGTTTATCTAAATGTTTAGTTATTGTTAATTTATCATTTCTAACTGCAGGTCCTGTTTGAGCCATCTTAGGAGAGAGGGATTCGATTTTTCTTGCAGTTTCCTGGATTAGTGGCTTGAGAATATCAAATGGTATTTCTTCATGAGATAAGATATCTTCAGCGATACTATACATATGGTTTGAGAAATTACAAGCGAATACAGCAGCAAGATGCAATTGTCTTCTTTGTTTAAAGTCAATTTTGTATATATTTTTGCTTATCCCACTTGCGAGTTGAATTAATAACTCAGTATTTTCATTTGTACTGGCTTCAATGCAGAATGGAATATTTTCATATTCCAATGAAATATTCTTAGTAAATGTTTGCAATGGGTAAAACACTCCGTAATTAACTGTTATTTCTTTTAGAACATCCATGGATACACTGCCACTTGTATGAGCAAGAAGTTTGTTTTTGAAAGGAAATATTTCAGCTATCTCCTTAATAGAATCATCTGGTACGGCAATCAAGTAAAGGTCTGCATTGTCAGAAACTTCATGAATTTTTGAGGTAAATTGGCAGTTACATATCTCTCCTAATGTTTGAGCTGAGGTTACAGATTTGCTAATTACCTGAATAATTTTTTTATTGCTTTGCAATAGAGCTCTTGCTAAATGTGTTGCTACATTTCCTGCGCCAATAATTATAATATTATCAATGGCTTTTGTCATTGATTAATATTTTTGTATTGTTTCCACCTTTTTCTCATAGCAACAAAAATACCGCTAAGCATTATTATAAGGCTTAGCCACAGAATATTTATGAATGGAAATAGTATTGTTTTAACAATTATAAACTCTTCTCTTTCTTGTAGAACTTCTATGTGAATGTGGTAAGGTTTTTCAGAAATACTCGATAACCTTACTACTATTCCCAAGTCTTTTGCTAAGTCATCTTGATAAACCACATCTCCATTTATAATTTGATATTTGGGAGATAGGTTATAAATCTGTCCGAAATGAGTTATTAGGCTTAAATGTGCAGTTACAATAATATTATTAGTTGCTGTATTTTCATCAATACTTGTTTTAATCTCCACAAATACAAGCTTATTATTATTTACCAGAATAGTGTCTTTTAGTGCTATTTCTGATTTATTTATAAGTTCTAATGATTCCCTGTTTTTATCTTTTTCAACTTCGGCAAATGTTACGTATGTAAAAATGTCTTTAAAAAGATAAATCTTGGAATAAGGCTCAAATACATTACCCATTTTTTCATTTATCAAAATAGATGGGTAACTTGAGAATGCTTTGTAATAGTTTCCTTCTTTGTTTTTTTTCAGGAAGTCAATTGTATAAATAATTCTTTCACCCTTAATCTCTTTGTTTTTGTATACCAGATAATAATTTCCCATTGGAAGAATTTCATCTTTTATTAAAAGCAGATTCTCTTGTTCGGAGAAATTTCCTCCTAACGAAAACCCACTTGTATTTTTGCTGATAACTTCCTTTTTCGAAAATGTTAAGATAATTGCAGCCAAAAACAAAGCAAATCCCAAATGACTTATTGCTGCTCCGGTTGAAATATGTAATTGTTTAAATCTGAAGATATTATCTAACGAACTAAACAATGCATAATAAGCAAACAATAGCATTATTTGATATAAGATGTTATTAATAGGATAGAAAATGAGAGTAATAATTAGTGCTGTAGCTGAAATTATAATTGCAAACCAGGAAGATTTAAAGAATTCTTTGATTTTGTTCTTACCCCATTTTAGATAATTCCCTATTCCGAGCATTAACGCAACAATAATTGCAAAGGGTGTTTGCCATTTGTTATAATGAGCTACAACATCAGTAGGTGGAGCAAAATTAGCGCCTGAGATTTTGTTTATAACAGGTAATGAAGTTGTAAATATTATTTGAAAAGCAGCAAGTACGATAATAAGTGAAGCTATGAACAGCCAGAATTCTTTTGAAAACAGGTCCTTATTTGCATCTGATGGCAATTTCCCTATGTTTTTCAATAAGAAAAAAGCCGCAAAAGCTATAAAAGACAAAATGTAAATAAGAATGTGCAATCCCATGCCGTCATTTCCGAAAGAGTGCACAGATGTTTCCGCGAGAATGCCACTTCTGGTAAGGAAAGTGGAATAAATCACAAACACAAATGAAAGTATTGTAAAAATAAATACTGGTAAATAAGTATTCTTGTTCTTTTTAGCAATAACCATAAGATGTAGAGACACTAACAGAATTAACCATGGTACAAGAGAAGCATTTTCCACTGGGTCCCACGCCCAAAAACCTCCAAATGTGAGGGATTCGTATGCCCAAACACCGCCAAGTATTAACCCGGCCCCAAGAAACAAAATAGCAGATAAAGTCCAGGGTAGGGCAGGCCTTATCCATTCGTGATAATGTTTTTTCCACATTCCTGCTATTGCATAAGCAAAAGGTAATAATGCAGCTGCAAAACCAATAAATAAAACAGGTGGGTGCGACATCATCCAAAAGTTTCTTAGCAAAGGATTTAATCCGTTTCCATCTGTAATTAGTTTTAAATATTCAGGATTTGAAAAAAACGGATTGCCAATATTTTCTGAGGCTTCTCTCAACAATAAAAAAGGGCTCATCCCAATATCAAACCCGCCAATAGAAATTCCAAGTATCATAGAAATCATAAATACTTGAGATAAACTTAGCACAAGCATAACTTCATTTTTGAAATTACCTTCAAAGCGTATTATGAGAAATCCGAAAATAGCCTGACAAATAGTCCAGAAAAGAAGACTTCCTTCCTGTCCTGCCCAGAAGCCTGCAATAAGATATTCCGCCCCGAGATTGTTTTCTGCATGAATCCATACATATTTATATTCGTAGTATCTGTTGAGCAGTAAAAACATTAAAAGAGCTCCTGAGAATAATAGAGAAAGACTATGTAATACAAAAACATAATCAGCACGTTTGTCCCACTTATTTAAACCTGATTTATTTCTTGAAGCAAAAATGTAGAAAACTACAGATAATATTGCACTTAAAAACGCAACAAAGATAAAGCTTTTGCCTGCAATGCCAGGAAGAAGATGCTCTCCGATATAACTTATTTCCATATAAAATGGTTATTTTAGAATGACCAGCCATGGAATGGCTTTCCTGGGTCTGTTTTTTTACGGTATCCAAATACCCAGTTTATGCCAAAATGAATATTTGCTGTTTGAACTGTATGTGGTTGCAATGCAGGAAAAATATTGTCGGCTACTAAATATAGTTGAAATGGATAAAGGTTAAGATGCATTCCAAACCCAATGTTCATATAATTATAATTCATGTAACTGTATGCGAGTGTAAATCCAACCGGTTTTATTGGCTGAATATTATATGCTAATGTAAATGCAGGATATAATTTACTTTCAAAAAAATTGCCTCTGGCTAAAAAACTAAAATTGTGTTTTTCAGTTAAAATATATTTTGCTGAAAGAAAAATTTTAGGTGACATAAAAATTGAATATGAGTTTTGAGAGTATTCAATGTCAAGGTTCTCCAATGCCTGATCAATAGGATCAACTGGCTCATCTCCATTGTCATCAATTGGTTCTACAAATCCGGCTAGTGCAAACAAGTTGCCGATATCAATTCCATCATACATAACCTCTCCTGTAACTCTTTGGTTTTCAACGTTTGATTTCCAGCCAATAAAACCAAGATCAATAACACTTAAAGCTAGTGTTATTTTCTCATCATAATGATAAATGATTCCAAGATCACCGGCAAGTCCAAAATTGCTAAAATTTACCAGATATTCAACCGGATCAAAAACAAATTCATCTCCATTCTCACTTTCATTTTCATCATCATCGCCTCCCAATTCTATTGGGCCTATTTCCATTGGTAAAGATGTGTTAATAGTTGCGTCTGTGTATAATGTTAGAGCAAATGTTTCAGGATTTGTGTTGAATCTAAAATCATTCGACTTCATGTATGCATTTGCATGTCCGAACAAAATCTTTACTTTTCCTCCAATGTTAATCTTATCATTCAAAATTCTTGAATACCCTAAGCCTGCTTCACTGTAGTGCATAATATTCAATCCCAGACCTTTAAAATTTGCATCTCCATGATCGGTGTTTTCAACGAAATAATTATTTCCCTCAAGTGCTAATAAGAAAAAGTCTTTAGGGTAACCCATTTGGGCTGAAATTTTTTCTGAAAAGTTAAAGTGGAAATAGTTCTTTTCTTTAAACCTGAAACCAAATGCTAATGCTTCAATTTGTGCGTCGGCGTATACCAAATTTTTATTTTTAAGCTTTGAGAGAAAATTTGGTTCGTCCCAATATGGATTATTGTTTTCATCCATTCTAAGTAAATCTGATATTTTGAAACCTGAATTGCCGAATCCACCGTATATGCTAGATGTACCGGGCATGCCTATATACCAGTTTGCATCAGTTTGGTGGGCTGGGTTACTATAAACGTATTGTGGAATTCCTTGCATCCAATAAATAGTATTGTATTGCTGTCCATTTGATTGTGCTGCAAATAACAACAGTAATACAAATGAAACAATAAAACGGAATTGGATTTTATATGAATTGTGTGTTGTCATAACTTTTATTTTTCTGTCAGAATATTCAACTAATTTTTACTCTTCACTTCCAAAATTAATTACTTGCTTTATGCCGGCTTTAACTCCCACATAAACATTTAATTCATTATGAGAGAATATTTTAATGTTTCTTTGGCCGTCGCCATAAGATGTTACTTTGGCTCTGAAAACAAGATGTGCCACATTTTTAATCTCTTCTAATTCCTCTTTTTCAATTCTAATTGAAGTTGTTGATTTTTTCTCACTTAAAACATTTCCGTCAAAATCAACTTCTGCCGCTAAAATCAAAGCCTGATCACCTCTTAATATTGTTTTTAGGAAATTATAATCTGCATCAAATGCATCCATTTGCAGGAAAGATGTTACAGGAATGCTGTTAACAGTGTTAATTACAAGTTCAAGATATTCAATGTTGTCAACTTCTGGTAATGCAAAGTCCATAGTGTCTCTAAATCCTGCAAGCCTTAACCAGCCATGAAGTGGAAGATTAACTGTTACCCCAACTCTGAACTGACTGTTTTTTCTAACATGGTTTAGTTGTGTATTCCCATCGGGGTTTGTTTCTCCTCTAATATCATAAGATACAGTCTTTGGCATAATAGCAATTACATCATGAATATTAGAATTTGTCTTATTAATTTCATATTCAGTTTTGACAACAGTACCTGCATTCATAATTGTTGGAGCATTAATTCTCCATGGATTGTCAGGGATAGGATTCCCTGTTACATCAACCTTATTCTCGTCATATGATGAAAAAAATGCATCAAAATGAATGTCGATAGGAATACCATATGAGTTTTCTGCTTCTAATTCAATAGTAGGATCTTCGAAAAATATTTCACCATCTACAACATTCTTGAAAAATCCAAGATCAACATCATCACTGCCTAAAGAAAATGATCTTTGCTTCATATAGCCCTGCAGTTCAAAATAATCAAGGTTAGAAAAGCTCTGTGATATATTTATTGTATATGGTGGGCTTGAGGGCGCTCCTGAAATTACTGTAACTTCCACCTGAACTGTAAGTGTTTGATTTACAGCAAAATTCAATGTTTTGTTAGCAAGGTTTACTTGTGCTGATTGAGCGAGTTGAGTGGTAAAAGAAATAGGATTTCCAGTGCCGTCATCCGAGTTTAAGATAGTAATGTCAAATTGTAATTGAACTCCTTCTAATACAAGTTGTGGCGCAAGAGCCGAGAAATTCATCAGGCCACTTGTGAAGATTATCTTTCTAATATCTTCATCTTCCTGTGGATTAAAAGATATTTGTTGGAAAAAGGTAGCTTTACTTCTATTTGCTCCATTAAAAGTTAAATCATAATTGAATGACTGATTTGAAATGCTGTATTCTTCTCCTCCGGTAACAGAATATAATTCTCCTTGGTATATAAGCCATACTAAGTCGTCATTGTCAATGAATACTGTTTGGTCTTCGCTGTCGATGAACAAGCTGTTAATGTTCATTTTTGACTTTAAAAGTGGAAGTATCCACTCTGATGAATATTCATATTCAGGAAGTTCTTCCATATCTAAATAGCTGTAATCACAGCCACTCCAAAACGGAATTAGTAAAATAAAAACAATTAGTTTTTTTACTATTCCTTTTAATTTGATTGCTTTCATAATCGTATTTTGTGTTGTGAGTTTCTTATGCGAAAAACAAATAAATAGTAAGTTGCCTAGCAAAATTATTAAAAATCACTCAAGTTTTAGAATTATTTTTCATATACTTTGAGATAATTCTTGTGTGCTGAAATAATTTTAATTTTATTCTCTATCTTATAATCTTCTAGTATAATCTGACTATCACTCTCAAAACTATAGTCATTTTCTATATAGCCATTTTTGTTAATCAGAACAACCTGGCTGTTATCTATATCAACAATTTGTATGTAATTCTCTTCATCTATGGTTATTATATTTCCCAAAACAATGTTTTTGGATGTTGATATTTGCTTATTTATATATTCTTCTCCCTTAATATCGAAAACGTACAAATTCCCATTATCTAAAAATATTATGTCTTTTTCGTCGTGATTCCTGAAATTACTAAATGTAAAGCAATGATTGTTGGATAATTTTATAAAAGATGAAACTTCAGTCTTATCATTTAAATAAATCCTTATTATTTCCCCATTAATTCTCGACGTAATAAAAAAAGGTGTCTCATTATCATATCCTAAATAAATATTTGACTTTGAAGATGTGACTATATTTTTGGGAATATTTATTCTACTTATTCCTCTTCTGTCGGATGCATAAATATTACCGGATTTATCTTTAACGAAAATGTAATCTTTTCCGTCAATTTTTAAATGTTGTAGCGAAGTTAAAACCGTATCATTTGTTTTTATTTCTGTCCACCCATCTATTGACCTACCTGTTATATTGAAATTGTAAATCCTCTTGTTTTCTGCAGGTATAATTATTCTATAATTTTTATTGTTATCATAATCAAAAACAGCTAGTCCTGCTGAGGCTGTATTCTTTAATCTTATCGGATATCCACTAACATATTGTCCGTTGCGATCTAAAAGGTGTATGAAATTTCTTGTATTAAAAATATATTGGTACCGGTTGTTTTTGTAAATATCTACCTGTATAATATCCGACATTATAGGTCCTGATATCTTTTGTTTCCAAAGAATAACACCTTGATCGTTAATTAAATAAAGGTTGTTAAGTTTGTCTTGTAAAATAATTTCCTTGCTTCCATCAATATGATTATTAACTAAATAGGGTCCTTTGTGAATAATTGTATCAAGTTTAAGTTCCCAGTATCCCGATTTTGGTTTTTTATATTCATTTTTCCCTGTAATGGAAATAACATTATAAAATAAGCCATCTCTATGCTGAAGTATTTCTATGCCAACGTTTCCATAAGCCGAAAGTTCATCTTTATTTTTGTTTAAGAAATCAAAAGCATTACTTGATAGTGTTTCTTTATCAAATCCTTCAGGGAAAGCAGAATAGAAGAAATAATTTGAATTCTTATGAAATGAATTAAGAGAAGACGAGAAATTTGGCTGAGTTTTTATGCTTTTTTGCTGTTTAATTGAATTTAAGATATAAATAAGGCCTGTGCTGTCATTAGTTGCAATTAACAAACTGTCATTTATTGCTACATACTCGAAACTCATTGATAATAATCCGCCTGAGATTACTTGTAAAAGCATATTATCTTCTGAAAGGCTGTAAATTGAAGTGCCTGAGTCATTATTAATATCAGTATAATCAATATTCTCTTGTGTAATTTGAAGATTTGTTCTTTCAGTCAGAATAGAATCAACAAAATCATCAGAATTTTTAATTTTAATGATTGAGAACCAGAAGTTTTCATTAATATTTCTACTAACCAGTCCTAAAGCTAGAAAACCATCAATATAGTTTTGAATTTCAGAACTTTTTATAGAATACTTATCATCGTGAATACTTACATTTTTCAAATAATCAAAGTAATAATCGCTGCCGGAAAAATATGACTTAAGCTTCTCAGTCATAGAAGCCATATTCTTTATTCCGACCACATTCAATAATATTGTTCCCTCAGGGATAATGCTAAAAACCCCTTCATCAAAAGATGCTTGATTTTGTATTGAAGATAAAAAGCAGTTGCCCGAAACACTTTGGGACAGATACCCATTTAGCATTATTTGATTATCTAAAGAGATTATATCATAAGCACCCCAGTTTGCAATATTTGAAAATACTCCCAACGGCAATGTCCTTTCTTTAAAAGCATCATTGTCATAAGAACTTAACTTTCTATAATCAATAAAAATGTTATTATTTTGAATGCCTGCGGTTCTACGAATTTTTTTAAACTCCTCATCTTTGTCAATGCTTCTTTCAGTAGAGAAGTTTGTTATACTTTGCTCAATGATTTGTTTGTTTTTGCTTATTAAAAGGCTTCCTTTGAAGTATGTCCAGCTTATTTTTTCTTCGCTGTTGTTTGGTTCTGATGTGATTATTTCGCTGTCAAGAAAAATAAGTGATTCTGTTTTTTTAGATTTTAATAATATTTCTAATGCTTGACTAATGCTCTCAAAGTCAATCCTCTTACTAAATCTGAATTGAAACAAGTAATGTTGTTTTTCTTGTCTATGATGAATTGAAATGAGACATTGGCTCGCAATAATTTCATTATAAAGATTTGGTTTTAATATTTTTAATGAATCTATGCCTGAATGAAAATAGTCAGGTATTTGCCCTAAAATCGATTTGATAGCGGGTTCAGCGAAAAAATCATTTGCAAATAATTCATTAAGTATATTGTCTGTTTCTTTAATGTGAATAATTACGGCTGCGTCTGAGGCGACAAAGCTATACATATCAATAGAAGAGTCGAATGACCTTTTCTGCAATTCAAGTAAAGCATACCAAATACCTGCAATGGCCAAAACTACCACCAGAATAATTATAATAAATGCTTTACCGGTTTTTTCCATATTCAGGATTAGTTATAACAAGAAGAAAAGCAAAACAACATTAGCAACTATAATTATTAGCATTCCAATAACCACGTTTTTTCTAAGATTTGGGCCGGCAATAACAGATGCATAAATTGTTTTTATGATGTTATTACTTATCACCGATTGCATAGTTGAAAGAGCAATAAGATTTAAATCTACGTTAAACTTTCCTTGAAAAAGGTTTAATAAAAACGGGTCAATATCCGACACACCAACAATCCAAGATAATATATTTAACCCCTGGATACCAAACCATTCAATTACGAAATATGTTATAAAAGAAAACGAGACAAACAGCAAAGTAAAAATAAGAGCAACTTTAAATTCGAGTGGGTTCTTGTCGACTCCAATGCCTGATTCTATTACATTTTTAAACCTTTTATTTCTGAAATAGATAAGTCCGGCAGCAGCAATTGAAACAAATATCATAATAATAAAGTAAGGCATAAGATGTGTTGCCAAAGCTCTGTTGAAGATAAACATTAGAATTAGTATCCTAAAGTACATCATTGCCATAGATAGGATAATCCCAATTGCAAATGGAGTTGCATTATTGTCGGCATCTCTGCCTTTTTTTGCAAGAATTATAGTTGTTGCAGTGCTGCTGTATAACCCGCCTAGCAATGCAGAGACTGTGATTCCTGAATTAATAAAAACAAATTTTCTTAATAAATAACTGAAGTATGAAATACCCGAAATTACTACAACGGCAATCCAAATATTAAATGGCGTTATTTCTAGAAAAGGTACTATAGATTCAATCGGAATAATAGGAAGAATCACTCCTGCAATTGCCAAAAACTTTGCTAGAGTAATAAACTCATCTTTGTCAAATTTTCTCGATATTTCAACAAATGACTTTTTCGATTCAGTGAAAAATAAAACGGTAACAACCACAAGAATTGTAAACCATGGTGGTTGGGTTAAAACTAGTAAAGGAATGCAATAAGTAATCAGAGCTACTATTAATGTTGTGAAACCAAAATTTTCCTTGTCTTGAGTCTTTCGATAATAATATATCCCAAGAAAAATTGAAACAATCAATCCTCCTCCTAGATATGGAACAAGAGTTTCAGGATTGGCCATAAAAAGAATGTAACCCAAAATTCCAATGAATGTGAGTGTTCTGTCTGAACCAAATAGTTTTTCGATTGTGCCTTCTTTCTCTGAATATAGCCTTCTTACAGTCATACCTATAATCAGAGAGTAAAGAGTAACTAACAAAAAATCTATGAGTTTTTGAGGAATAAATTCAAAATAGTCCATTTACAAATTTTGTTTAGAATGTCAAAGCTTAATAATCTTAATGGTTTGTACGTTTTCTCCGGTATAAAGTTGCATCAGGTATGTGCCTTGCGACCATTTGGAAGCATCAACGTTAAAAGAATAATTCCCAATATTTAGTAGTTCCGGATTGCTTTTATAAACTAGGCTTCCGTGAATATCAGTAATTGTTATTCCAAGGGTAATTTGGTTATAAACAAGGAAATCAAAGCTGAATATATTCGAGGCGAAAGGATTTCTGTTTATTATAATCTTGTATGGATTTTGTGAATTTGTCTCAGAAACATAGTTATCATCGTCATCGTCATCATCATCGTCATCGTCTGTATTGCCTGTGTATTTTGCTTTTGCGCTTATAGCACTTTGCTTCAGGTCAGTTAAATGGTCTCCAACTAGTAAAGCAAATGCGATTTTAAGTGTATCATTATGGTTTAAAATAAATGGACCACTTCCCAATAAAGTACTGATATCATTATTTGTATCGAAGAGCCCTGCTGAGTTGCGATTAGATTTTAAGGCTGTATATTTTTCAAAACTTGTAAAACCATCCGATATTTTCAAACTTCCACCATAGCCTTGATTATCAAAGGCGTAATGTTTAGGTGCATAATCAGATAAGAGGCTAATACCTGTATAATATCCACCTGAAGTTGAGTATGCATACCCCAAGTTATTGTCAATATCAAAAGAAGCTCTGTGAGACTTATTATCCTGTATTATCCAGTCGGCAAAAAATCCGGTATATAATGATGAGTATTGCTCTCCGCTGTTATTTATAATATCATATTCCAAAATTAAATATTTATTGTCGGGCGCTTCATCCCATGCCTTTATGGTGTAGTCAATCTTTAAGTTCATTTTAAATGCACCGGCATTATCATCATTAAAGCTCCCCCTTATTTCAAGGTGAGAATTCTCAGGATCATTAATAAATTCAGCATTCGTTATTGATTTAAAAAACTGATTAAATGTTCCTTCAGTTGCTCCATAAATATTATCTACTACTTTGGATGTTGAGTTTCCTATAATTAAACCAGCACATTTAATTAGCGATCTGTTATATAAACTATACTTTAAGCCTAATCCTTGATTAAAATTAGGGTAATTATATCCTATTGTTCCTTTTGATGTAACTGTTGTGCTAATTGTATTCGGGAAAATATTTATATAATCTATGTTGAAAACAATAGAAAAAGTTTCTCTGCCTGCGTATTCACCGTTATTATAAAAGGTTATAATAAAATCGGCTTTATTGCTTGGGGGGTAATTGTTAAGTAGCTTTATAACAAATGGATTTTCAAGATTGTTTATTATTTCATTATTTGGAGCTGTGCCGAGGTTTATTTCTTGGGTTATAATGTCAATATATTGAGAATTTGTTTGCAAAATGGCAGTTACATTATCAACAGTAGAAAGGATATTTCTAAAAAATGCTGAAAGATTTACTGTTTCTCCGGGCTGTATCTTCGAGTAAAATTCTTCTGTGTGTTCAAGTGCTATTAATTCAATGTATGGGTTATCTGTTTCTGTAAGTGCTCTGAAAATATTTAATCTGCCCGTTCCTAAAAGCCCTTGAAAACTATTATTTTCTGAAATATCATATATGTTGTCTGCTGTAACTTTTAATTGTGCAGCGATTTGTTTTGCATTATAATTTGGGAAATGACTTCGTAATAATGCAGCAGCTCCTGCAACAATTGGTGCAGCGAAAGAAGTTCCTGAGCCCGGATTATAACTGGAGTTTGGCCATGTAGTAAGCCCCCCTGTTCCCGGCGCTGAGATGTCAATTGTTATTCCATAGCTAGAGCCCGACCATTTTACATCATTGATGTCGGTTGCAGCTACGCTTATTGTATTATTATATGCCGCAGGATATATTGGTATTTGATTGTTTGAATTACCTGCAGCAGCAATAACAACAATATCTCTGTTTATAGCAGCATAATTAATAATATCTTGTCCAAATTGCCCTGCACCTAAAACTCCTCCCCACGAAAGATTCATAACCGTAGCGCCTCTATCTGCTGCATAAACAATGCCCTCGTATGCCATTGTAAGCCTTCCGGATTCATTGTCAATTTTAACTGGAAGTATTTTTGAATTGAAACCAACTCCGGCAATGCCGGTATTATTATCAGCGGTTGCGCCTGCATATCCACATACAAGCACTCCATGTGAATTGGCGTTGTATTGAGGGTTATTATCTCCTTCTCCAAGGTCCCACCCTTGAAAATTGTCAATATATCCATCGTTGTCAGAATCATAGCCGTTGATAGGATCATTGTAATTATATTTGATGCTGTTGATTAAATCGGGATGCGTCAAATCTGTACCTGTATCAATAATCGCTATAATCTGGTTTGTATCTCCTCTTGTAATGCCCCATGCTAAGTATGCCTGAATGTTGTTCAAATAATATTGACTTGGTGCAAGTGGGTCGTTGGGAGTGTATGAAAAAAGCTCAGGAATGTAATATTTCTCAGCGTATTCTACAACTCCGCTTTGATACAATAATTGGATAATGTAATCTAAATCTTCATTTTCATCAACAATTAATTCATGTATCAAACTTAAATCAACAAGTTTCTGTCCATTTGAGTTATACTTGTAAGATGGAGAATTGTGTGACGGGAATTTTCTGTCAATTTTATAATCAATTTGCTTAAGATATTCCTGAACAACAATAATTCCTTGTTTCTCCTCATTTTTCAGAACAGAATCCTCTTCAATTAGCTTGAAAATAATCTTTCCTCTCACATAATCTTGAGAATAAGACCATGTTGTCGCAATAAGTAATAAAAAGGATATTGCAAAATTTTTGCATATTCCCGAGATATTTACGAAATTTCTACGATAAATCATCTTTTTGCCATTGAAAGTTCCGTAAAGTTACAAAGAAAGTAGCTTTGAAAAATGAAAAAAATCGATTCACCTTTTACATAGGCTTTGAATAGCTTGTCAAAAGGCTTTAAAACTATGGGAATTCCACTAGCAGTCGGTATGATAGTTTTGATCAAACCTATATTTTAATGCCTATTTTCCCCCAAAATGCTCATTAAACTTTTTCAATCGGTATTCTAAATCTGGAAATTGTTCTCTGCTTACAAGAGAAACACAAGCTCTCAGTCCTTCAAGTCTTTCGCTGCCTGTTATTGCCAGCGATATTGCGCTTATACCGTAATAGATTAGCTTTTCAATAAGTTCTTCGCCAGTAAATCCGGGATAAGATATAGTGAAATAAAAGCCGTCTGCAAGTGGGAGGTCTTCATCTTTGTCATAAACAAGACTAAAGCCATTGTCTAGAAATAATTTTTTCATGATTTTGGCTTTTTCACCATAGTCTTTTACAGCACTCAGAAAGTCATACTCGCCGTCGTTTATTGCTTTCAGCATTGCTGCCAGAGCATATTGGGCTGAATGGCTGGTTCCGGAACTTAATGCATATACAGTTCCGAAAATCATTGCTCTACCAAAAAGGTCTGAGCCATAATACCTGAGAAGGTCAGGGGCTTTTGTTTCAAAAAGCTTATCCGACAATACCATCATCCCGATTCTTTGTCCGGCATAACTGAAAACCTTTGAGCTTGAAATGAAAAGTATGTAATTGTCGGTATATTTGGTTACTGATGGTTGAAATGGGGGTACTCCCGGTTTTGAAAGGTCGATTCTGAAATCCATCGCAAAATATGCAAGGTCTTCCATTACGACCACATTATACTTGGTTGCCAATTCTCCAATTATTTTCAACTCTGTTTCAGTGAAGCAGATCCAGCTTGGATTATTAGGGTTTGAATATAACAATCCGGCAATATTGCCTTTTGAAAGATGCTCTTCCAACTTAGCTTTTAGTTTTTCGCCTCTGTAATTATATACATCAAAACTTTCAAACGGAACACCTAAAACCTTGCATTGCATTTTATGTACTGGAAATCCGGGATCAATAAAAAGAATAGTTTCTTTTCCTTTATACATTCTGCTAAGGGTTGTAAATGCCGCAAAGCTACCTTGCATTGATCCAACGGTAGGAATACAACCAACCGGATTTACATCTGCATCCATAAAAAGCTTAACAAAACGCGATATTTCAGTCTTTAAAGGTTTAATACCGTCAATGTCGGGATATATTGCCGCTACTCCATTTTTTAATGCTTCAATTTCAGCGTCAACTCCAATCTGGCAGGGTGGTAGCCCGGGGATACCCATCTCCATACGTATATATTTTGTGCCGGTAGCCTGCTCGATATTGTCAACCAGACGTTTAATTTCTCTGATAGAGGCTTTGCCAACACTTGATAGTTTTAATAAATCAATTTGCTCGTTTACCTTTTCGAATGGGATGGGGGTATCTTTCATATTTAGTGGAGTTTATGTGTTAATATTTAACTAATTACAGCTTGTTGAAATCGCATTGCAAAATAGTAAAATTCCTATTCATAAAAAAAAATTATCAAAAATATTTTGGCAATTGAGCATTAGAATTATTTAACAAGACTGCAGCCGTAAAAATATTAATTTTACAGGAAAGAGTTTATTATTAGTCCTGATAAAACATTTATTGTATAAATTCTATAAATCGCAAAAATGAGAAAGACAATCATTTTCTTAATCGCTGTAATAAATTTTGGTGTTCTAATTTCCCAGCAAACAGGCAAATATATGTTTCCTCCTCAGGAAATAATTGATTTGGTTGATGCACCTGTTACACCTACAATGCGAATAAGCCCAGACGGAAAGAAGATATTATTCCTTGAAAATCCCGGACTTACTTCACTTGAGGATTTGGCTGAGGAAGAGTTACGATTAGCTGGCATTAGAATAAATCCAAAAACCAACGGCCCAAGTCGATCAAGATATAGCACAGGATTATCTTTTGCAGATATTGATGGCACAAATCTGTTAATGGTCAACGGTCTGCCTTTGTCTCCAAAGATTACAAACGTTCAGTGGTCGCCTGATGCTTCTAAAATTGCGTTTACTAATACGATAGCAGATGGTATTGAACTATGGGTAGCTGATATAAAAACCGCTAATGCAAAGAAGCTTACTTCGGCAGTTGTTAACGATGTAATGGGAAATGCATATGAATGGCTGTATGATAATAAGAATATAATTTTTTTATCAAAAATTGAGACCAGAGGAATTGCCCCTAAAAGACCTTTGGTGGCTGATGCACCTGTTGTTCAGGAAAATATTGGAAGAAGAGCTGCTGTTCGCACATATCAGGATTTGATTAGGGATGTTTATGATGAAAGAATTTTCGATTATTATGCATCATCTCAATTGTGTAAGGTTGATTTGAATGGAAAAATTGTAAAAATTGGGAAGCCCGGTATAATTTGGTATTTTAATACTTCTCCTGATGGGAAATATTTATTGGTAAATTATATAATGAAGCCTTATTCATATATAGTTCCATTTTCAAGATTTCCTCAAAGGTTTGAAATATTAGATGTTAATGGAAAATCACTTAAAGTAATTGCTGAAATCCCATTATCTGATAATATTCCTCAGGGGTTTGATGCCGTAAGAAAAGGTCCGCGATCATTTACATGGAGATCAGATAAGCCTGCAACACTTTATTGGGTTGAAGCATTGGATGAAGGGGACCCTTCAATAGAAGCAGAGTACAGAGATCAGGTTTTCTTTGTTGAAGCTCCTTTTGTATCTGAACCGAAGAAGAGCTTAAGTTTAAAACTTAGATTTTCAGGTTTTTTGTGGGGTAGAGCCATTTTTGCAATAATAAATGAATCTTGGAGGAAAGATCGAAGGATGTTGGTGTCTTATTTTAATCCAAACGATGAAAGTTTTACTAAATCTACAATATTCGATTATTCCACAGAGGATAGATATAATCACCCCGGAAGTATTCAGACGATAATTAATAAATATGGACAAAGAGTAGTTCAATTCGACAATACTAGCAGAAGGCTTTATCTTGCCGGGCAAGGAGCATCACCCGAAGGAAATATGCCATTTATTGACAGGTATGATCTTAGAACGGGCAAAATTGAGCGTTTATGGCAATCCGAAGCACCGTATTACGAATATTCTGTAAACTTATTGGATGCTGATAAAGGTTTAGTGATAACAAGAAGGGAATCTCAGGAAGAACATCCTAACTTCTATCTGAGAAATATTTATGATGGAACAATAAAGCGTATATCTGATTATCCTGAACCTTTTTCTCGGTTGAGACAGATTGAGAAACAGTTAATTCAATATCAGCGGGAAGATGGAGTTTCATTATCAGGTACTTTATATTTGCCTGAAGGCTTTGTTGTAGGCAAGGATAATCCTTTGCCCACAATTCTTTGGGCTTATCCGAGAGAGTTTATTAGTTCAGATGCAGCAGGCCAGGTTAGTGGGTCGCCTTATACATATAATAGGGTAGGAGCAAGCTCTATAGTAATGTTGGTTACACAGGGTTATGCTATTCTTGACAATGCATCATTCCCAATAGTTGGAGAGACAGAATCAGAACCTAACGATACATTTATTGAGCAGCTTGTTGCAAATGCGAAAGCTGCGATTGATAAACTGGTTGAGATGGGTGTTACAGACTCCAAGAAAGTTGGTGTGTCAGGGCATTCATATGGCGCATTTATGACAGCCAATCTTCTTTCACATTCCGACCTTTTTGCTGCCGGCGTAGCCAGAAGTGGAGCTTACAACAGAACTCTTACTCCTTTCGGATTCCAGTCGGAAGAAAGAACATTTTGGCAAGCTCCTGAATTATATCATAGGATGTCTCCATTTTCTAGTGCAGATAAAATGAAAACACCTCTGTTACTTATTCATGGCGCTGAGGATAACAATTCCGGTACATTTCCAGTTCAGAGCGAAAGATATTATGATGCTCTAAGAGGCTTGGGAGCTACAGTAAGGCTTGTAATGCTGCCTCACGAGAGTCATGGGTACGTTGCTCGAGAATCTATTTTGCACATGCATTGGGAAACTTTGCATTGGTTTGATAAGTATTTGAAGGAGAAGGAATAAAAAGAGGTGAGCCTTTCGACTCACCTCTGCAAACAACATCAATCAACTAAAAATTATTTGCTATCAAATTTTGGAATTTTAGCCACATTAAAACCAACCATTAATCCAATCATTGAACCATCTTTGTTTGGGGAGTAATACACATTTACCGGAACATTAAGATATCCAGACCTGAAAGTTTTTCCAAGGGCGAATATCATACCGCTTGATACATCAAGTTTACCCCTTGAGTCTAGTCCTTTGAATGTTTGAATATTACTATCGTATGGCAATGTGTTTGCTAGCTGCCAATTGCCATTTCCGTCATAATATCCATAAGCAGTTTTTGTAAGTCTAATAACAGGTCCTAAACCTATTTCAAATCCTGATTTATTAAACCTAAATCCAAGTAAAGTGCTTACAGAAGGAACCACAACTCCCGACTCCATGCCGGTAATCGCCGGGATAAACTCAAGCAATGCCTGAAAATCACCTGAACTTAAGAATTGTTGTTCAAACTGATATCCGATAACACTATTAACAGCATACATATCAAAACCACCTTGAGCTAAGGGTGCTTGCAATCTGTTTGCATGTCTGCCCCAATAGTGAGTTGCTCCAACTCTCGGACCGCTTAATTTCACAGTGGTTTTAGATGTAATTATAGGCTGATCATAATTTACAAGTAAATCTACCAATAATTTATCATTTTCAATTCCTACAATATTATTAATTGACAATCTCATCATTGTTTGAATTTGATCTTGCTGATTGATAAACTCCATAACATCCGTTTTTTCAATTTTTTCTCCTTTAACATCAATCAGCCTAAAAATTACAATTATTTTTCCACCGTATCTTTCAACACTTCCTGTAAGCATTTTATCTGCGTTCAATAATTTACCTGCCATCACTTGGCAATTCATTCCATAACAATCTTCAACTTGAATTCCTTCTTTTTTTATTATGTTTGAAAGGTCATATCTGTCCATTACTTCATATACATTTGTTTTTTCAAGTTCAAGTAATACAATATTCCTAATAACTTCTTTGTCGATAGACAGATCTTTTGAGTCGATTCCTGTAACAGCGATTTTTTGTTTTCTTTGAGAAAACCCTGCTTCTGTTGAAAAAAGCATAATAAGAGTTAAACCGAATAATTTTCCTAAAATTTTTGTTTTTGTTTTCATCTTTTTTTGTTTTAAAGGTTTACGAGGCAAAATTACTTCGGCAGTTTGTCTTATTAAAACGGACTTTTAACCCTGCAAATAAAAGTTTAGTAATCTTCGAGAAAGATTTGACGATTTAAAGCGCTTAGTTTCAAAAAAACTTACACAATAGAATCCTCAGTCTTCGTTTTTTGCGAAAAACAATAAAAATTTCTGTTACTTTTGCAAAAAATGCAAATAATATATGAAAATTGTTGACCCAAAAGATATTCAAATTCAATTCCTGAACAGGATAAATGACTTGATACCAAAGGAAACTTCGCTTGTAGTGGTATTGTCAGATTTGCTAGAAATTAGCAATGACAGTGCATACAGAAGAATGAGAGGGGAAACAATGCTAACTATTGAAGAAATTGTTACACTATGTGATAGTTTTAATATATCATTTGATGCATTTAGCCGAAAAGAAACTGGATTAGTTACATTTAGATATAAGTTAATTGAGCCTCAGAAAGAAAATCTTTTGGAATACATGAAAGGAATTCTTTCAGATATGAAGACCATCGCTAACTGCAAAAACAGTAATATTATATATGCTTGCAGCGATATACCTGTTTTCTATCATTATGATTATCCCGAAACAGCCGCTTTTAAGCTTTTTTATTGGATGAAATCGATAATGAATATACCTGAGCTTGAAAAGGCAAAATATAATCCCGAATTAATAGACCCTGAGTTATTTGAAGTAACTAAGAATATTATTTCACTCTATAAACAAATTCCATCAATAGAAATTTGGACAGACCTTACTATTCATAGTACAATAAAACAAATTGAGTATTACTGGGAAGCGGGAGTGTTTGAAAACGTTGAGGATGCGATAATAATTTGTGATGGACTTCATAAGTTAATTGCAGATATACAGGATAAGGCTGAAAAGACTGTTAAATATGAAGATGGTAAGATTCCTGAAGGTATGCCGGAAAAAAATTACGAATTATATCATAGCGATATACAAATTATAAATAATAGTGTATTAGTAAATCTTGACCAGACTAAAGCTGTTTATTTATCACATTTTAGTTTTTATACAATGTCGACTATGAATGACATTTATAACGAGAAGACAGCAGCTTGGCTGAATTCTTTGATAAAACGATCTGTTTTAATAAGTGGTGTTGCTGAAAAACAGAGGTATCAGTTTTTCAAAAGAATGTTTCAATTACTTGATGATTTGAAAAACAAAATTACACAATCAGCCTCAAACCAAGAATAATCTTATTTCTAAAAGAAGTAAAAAGCTGTAAATAGTAGTCTTATATTGCTAACTTCTTTAGTGTCATGCACAATTGCTCTGTTGTCTGGGGTTCCATAAGCGGCAGCAGTGTATTCAAGTTCTGTGGAAAATTGCATTTTACCTGAAATAAATGAAATATGAGGAGAGACTCTATATAAGTATTTAATGTTGTGTCCTCTGCCATAAATCTTCCCTTCCACAAAATCAGAAGCTCCAAAATTTCGGGAATATCCTAAAAATAAACCTGATTGAATTTGTTTACCGTACACAATATTCCACCACATTGAGAGATGGTTTAGAGGAGTATAAGTAACATATTTGTCAATCGGATTGACTGTGCTTTCAGCATAGCCTCCCATCATTAGATGTTCGCTTAAATTTTGCCCGTATATAGCTTTTGTTTTTATGTCGAGTTTATCTTTATGGTATCTTAAATAGCCCATGAAAGCGTATGTGCCTATATTAGCAGCAGTTTTATACAAACTGTCTGTGGCCAACCTTGGTCTTAATAATTTATAATCAGCAGCAATACCTGCAGTTGTGTTTTCTCTCAAATGAAACATCTGCAAATGAAAATTTGGCATACCACTATTTCTTATATAATCAGGGGATACACCAATCGGGCCATCATTTGAATTATCTCTTTGCGCAATAGCTGCCGCAAGAATACGAAGAGTTCCTTCTTTGTATGTCAGACTAACTTGTGGATTTCGGATAAATGGCTGAAAAGGGGCTCCGGTGTTAAGAGAAATGACTGTTGGCACTGCTTCTGTAGCAAACATTGGATGCCACCATTGACCTAAAAGTAGATCAAATTTCTCCCATTCTAGTTTCATATATGCGTGCCTAAGCCTGAAGCCATTTATGTCGGCGTTAGTAACACCGGAAAAGTCGGCTTCAATTAATCCTGATGTTTTAGCGTTAAATGCATCAGGACCTTTAATAACGCCTGCAATTCTACTTGTAATTGCTGAGAAATTGAAAGAAGGATCTCCGTAGATATCGAATCCGTTTACATCTGGAAATTCATTTCTAGGATATAACAAGAAAAGATCTTCTCTGGCAGCCACAACAGAACGGCTATCATACCAGTAATCAGATTTTACAAATCCTTTAAGTTTAAAGAAAGATTCAGATTCCTGTTTTTTTTCTTCATTGTCATTCGCTGGCTCTTCTGAGAAAGCATAGCTAATCTCACAAAACATGAGAATCAATAAGCCGAATATTAATTTACTTTTCATAACATATGTATTAATTACTTCAACCTTAATCTTAAACTCAACCTCAACCTCAACTTCAACCTTCTTACATCCCAGAATTCTTTTTTTAACCATATAAGGCATATAAGGTCATATAAGAAAATTATCCTCAACCTAATACCTGACACCCGACACCTGAAACCTATTTCCCTCTCACCATCCTCACCACAAAACTAACCACTAAGTTCAACTTTGAAGCTATTTTTGAGGTCAAAGGTTCTATCGCCTTAACAACAAAACTAACTACCGGATTCAAACCTAGCGATACGAACATTCCAATAGTACCGGCTTGAGGAGAAGGCATTCCATCAATATATAAATATAGACAAATGCCTAATCCTACGACTCCGGAAGTGATTGCTCCGATTTTGTTTACATTCTTACTTAACAATCCCCAAATAAATGGCCCAAGGAAAAATGACCCTATTGCGCCCCATGAAATTCCCAATATTGCAACGATATGATCTAAATTTAAATATGCCAGAGCTATTGATAGGAAAATAAAAACCGCACTCATAATTCTCATTAGAAGGGTAAGTCTTTTATCGGTAACATTTTTATTTATAAATCCACCATAAAAGTCTTTGACAAGTGTAGAGCTTGAAACCAACACCAGAGCTGCCAGAGTTGACATTGAAGCAGATAGAATTAGCAATAATATTATGACGTTTAAAGAAGTTGGAACTACATTTACTAATAATTCAGGCATTAAAATATCATAAATAGGCTTACCTGCTTCATTGAAAGCTGCAGGAGTATTTTTCGGAGATAAAAATACCTGAGAAGTGGAACCAATGAAATATGCAACACCTCCGATAATAATAGCAAATATTGTTGAAGCAAACATTCCTTGTTTTACAGTTTTCTTGTCTTTTATTGCAAAAAACTTTTGCATAAGTTGCGGCATTGCGAAAGGCGCCATACTAGTTAATAAAACCAGAGCAAGTAAAGACCACCAACCCGGAGGGCCAATGGCGCTGATAAGCTTTGGGTTGATTTCTTGCAGATCTGCAGCAATCTTAGGAATTCCACCACCAACTTTTACTGTACTAAAGAAAAGAATTATTACGCTAACAACCATAATCATCCCGAATATCATATCAATCATGGCCATTGATTTATAACCGCCCAAAACAAGGTAAACAGATGTAAAAACACCCATAGCCACTAATGCATGCCAATATTCAATCTCAAAATTGGAAGTAAATAAATACGATAATCCCATAAATACAGCAGCAGTGTATGGAATCATAAACACAAAGATTACAATGCTAGCAAGCAGTTTGAACAGATTAGAATCGTATCGTTTTTGCAAAAATTCCGGAAGAGTTGTTACATTATATTTTGCAGCAGCTTCTTTTACTCTCCAGCCAATCACCCACCAAACCAGCAAAACGCCTACTAAAGCATTAAATAAAGCTATCCATAATCCCGAAAAACCAAAATTCCAACCAATATTACCGGCAAATCCAATAAACAAAACAGCACTAAAATATGCGGTGCCATATGAAAATGCACTCATCCAGGGACCAACATTTCCGCCCCCAAGAAAGAAATCGTTGAAAGATTTTGTGGCTCTTAAGCCTTTTATGCCGATGAAAACAATCATCAAGGCGTAGAGAATTAGTACTATTATTTTTATGTCCATTTTTTAGGTATTAGGTATTAGGTATCGGGTATCGGGTATTAGGTTTTGGGTTTTTAACTTTTAGTTTTTAGTTTTTAGTTTTTAACTTTTAACTTCCTACTCTAATCCTTGCATCTACAGCCACAACCATATCTTCTTTTCCAAGCAATGGGTTTAGATCCATTTCCATTATTTCAGGAGCTGCATTGAGTAGTGCGGAAAGTCTTACCAAGACATCTGCGAAAATATTCTCATTAATCCCTTTTTGACCTCTTACGCCTTGAATAATTTTATAACCCTTTAAATTGCGAATCATAGACAAAGCATCATCATTGCTGATAGGAGAGAGGCGTGTTGAAACATCTTTTAAAACTTCAATAAAAATCCCGCCCATCCCGCATAGAATCATATGTCCGAATTTTTCTTCATATTTTGCACCCGCAAAAAGCTCAGTGCCGGAAAGCATTGGTTGTATTAATACGGCCGTGGTGTCTTTGATTTTAATCATTCTTTCAAATTCAGCTTTAACACTTTCAGCGTTCTTAACATTTAACACAACACCA
Organism: Bacteroidota bacterium; assembly: GCA_018335675.1. Taxonomy (GTDB): domain Bacteria; phylum Bacteroidota; class Bacteroidia; order Bacteroidales; family UBA7960; genus PWND01. The sequence goes on from JAGXRQ010000059.1 coordinate 43,443, forward strand.
CCAACATCAGATTTATGAACGGGTCCAACTACTTTCATTACAACAGGATAGCCTAATCTTTCAGCAGCATCAATAGCATCTTCCAGTCTGCTTGCAACAGCCTCGCCTGCTCTTGGTATTCCGGCAGCATCCAGCAAGCCCTGTATAGCTTTAGGTTCAAGGTATCCATCTTTTGAGCTTTCAATTATCTCGCGAATCTTTGCTTTGTCAACTTTCGGAAGTTCTATTTTTTCAGGACTTGGAGCAGGAGTGTGATAAACTCTTGCCAGTGCATTTCCTAGTGTAACTTCGTCGGGGAAAATTATTCTACCTTTTTCAATAAATGCATTTATTTCCTCTTTTGCAGTCAAAATACTAGGCAAAACAGGATAAACAGGTTTTTTACATTCCTTCATTTTTTTATCCAGAACATCATAAACATCGAAAACAGGGAATAATCCTGGTGTGCCGAATATTACGGCCATCCCATCAATCTCATCAAACTTATTATCTACAAAATCAATAATTTTTCCTAGCTGTTCCGCATTGCCCGTTGCCAGAAAATCAATAGGATTTGCAACTGACGAACCCGGGAAAAGATGAGTGAGAAGTTCTTTACTTGCCGGATTGTCGATATGAGGAACATTCATTCCACCATTTGATAAAGCGTCGGTAAGCATAACCGCCGGACCGCCTGCGTGAGTTATTATTGCAATATTTTTACCTTTCAATTCAGGATGTAGGAAAACAGAAGCTACGGCAATAAGGTCTTCGCGACCATAACATCTAACAATTCCTGCCTTGCGGAAAAGAGCATCTACAGCTACATCCGGACTGGCAAGTGCACCTGTATGCGACGACGCTGCGCGGCTGCCTGCATCTGAGCTACCTGCTTTAACTGCAGCAATTTTACACCCTTTGCGAATAAGAGATGAAGCATGTTTTAGCAACATTTGAGGTTTAGCAACAGTCTCGATATAAAGCAACTTAACTCTGGAACTTCTTTCAGGGTCAAAACTTTCATCTAAATATTTAAGAACTTCCTCAACTCCCATTTGGGCGCTGTTGCCCACTGAGAAAACATTAGCGAATGTCAGGCCTTTTGGAATTCCGGCTTCCATAATAAAGCATGCAGTAGCTCCGGAGCCTGAAATAAAATCGCAACCCTTTTCAGTAAGCTTTGGAATAGGGTAGGTGAAAATGCTATGGTGGTTTGGCGTAAGAATTCCAACGCAGTTTGGACCAATAAGAGAGCCATTTACACTATTAATAGTATCAACAATTTGTTTTTCAAGTTTTGCGCCTTCTTCGCTCTCTTCACTGAATCCTGCTGAAAGAATAATAAATGCACGAGTATTTTTTTGTTTTGTGAGCAGCTCAACTGTTTCAGGTATAAATCGTGCAGCAATTGCAATTACAGCAAGATCAACTTCCGGCAAATCAGCAGGATTGCTGTAACTTTTAATGCCTTGAACTTCACTTTCCTTCAAATTTGTCACATAAACATCACCTTTGAAATTACCGTCAATGATGTTTTTGAGGATTTTACCGCCCGGTTTTGTTACGTCGTTTGAACCGCCAATTACAACAATACTTTTTGGATTTATAAGTTGCTGATTTATCATGATTTATAAATTTGGTTTTTGCAAAAATGGTATTAGAAAAATTTTCGCTAATGTATAAAAAATCTTATGTTTTTAATTGGTTTTGTTGATTTTTATTATGATTTTGAAATGCAAGAAATGGATAGCTATATTTGATTCGCTTTTTTTATCCACGCAAAATACGCAAAGTTAAAAACATGCAAAAATCGCTAAGACTTATGACTATGATTATTCAGGTTTTGATATATTACAATAATTTACAATACACATCTTGTTAATTGGTTTGGTGATATTTTGCGTTTATATTTTGCGTATTTTGCGTGGAACTTTTAAATTAATGCACGAATTTCTTATTTATGATTTTATAAATTATATCTACATATGACTAAAGCACAGCGTTTCAAATATATTCTGGATTATTTCTCCAAAAACCAACCGGTTGCTGAAACCGAATTGAGATATAAAGATCCTTACCAGTTGATTGTTGCAGTGATTTTGTCTGCTCAATGCACAGATAAGCGAGTAAATATTATTACTCCACCTTTTTTTGAAAGATTTCCTATTGCAGAAGCACTTGCGGTTGCATCTCAGGATGAAGTTTTTGAATACATTAAAACTTGTTCATATCCTAACAGCAAAGCAAAAAATCTTTTAGGAATGGCGAAAAAGCTGACAGAAGAATTCAAAGGAATTGTTCCGGACGATGTAAGTGAGCTTATGAAGTTACCCGGAGTAGGTAGGAAAACGGCCAATGTTATAGCTTCTGTAGTTTACAATAAGCCAACTTTAGCTGTTGATACTCATGTTTTCAGAGTTTCTGCAAGATTAGGACTTACTGCCAATGCAAAAACCCCATTTGAGACAGAAAAACAGCTTTTAAAATACATTCCCGAAAATCAGGTTTCAATAGCACACCATTTGCTGATACTGCACGGAAGATATATTTGTGTAGCACGTAAGCCAAAGTGTGGGGAGTGTCCGTTTGTGGAGGTTTGTAGGTATTATGAGGGTATAAGGGTATAAGGGTATAAGGGTATAAGGGTATAAGGGTATAAGGGTATAGGTTAATGTGCAAATATGCCAATGTGCCAATGAGATTTGAGCGTAATTCCGACCGTGAGGGAGGGATCCCGTTGTTCCATGCACCCGTCATCCCGACCGGCCTGTACTGAGCGAAGTCGAAGTTGGGATCTTCCGGAAAAAGAGCATTAAACCTGAAGCTGGAAATCCCTATCGGGAGTTTCCAGTTCTAGCGTGAGGAACTTCCAGCTTCAGCGCTAGCGGAACTGGAAGCTTCCAATGAGAGAGTCCCGAACCGGAATTGGAAGCTTCCGACGAAAAAGCACCGAACCCGAAGCTGGAAACTTCAGGGTTTTTAAATAACCCCTTTGAACATCATAATACCTCTTTTGTTATAATTGTAAAATCAACAATAAAAAAAAAGCATCAAAACTATAAAAACATGACACAATTAAAAATTGGAGATAAAGCCCCTGAATTTTCAGGGAAAGACCAAAACGGAAATCTTATTTCACTTAAAGATTTTAAAGGGAAGAAGGTTGTTATATACTTTTATCCAAAGGATAACACTCCGGGCTGTTCTGCTCAGGCCTGTAATTTAAGAGATAACTATGATAGCTTGATGAAGCAGGGATATGTTATTATTGGTGTTAGTAAAGACAGTCAGAAATCTCATCAAAAATTTATTGAGAAATTTGATTTACCATTTCCGCTTATTGCTGATGAGGATAAAGTGATTCTGAATCAGTTTGGTGTTTGGGGTCCAAAGAAATTTATGGGAAGGGTTAGTGATGGAATTCATAGGACAACATTTGTTATTGATGAGAAAGGAATGATTTCTGAAATAATTCAGAAGGTTGATACTGAGGAGCATACAAGTCAGATTCTGAAAAATTAGAAATTAAAATCATAATGCTTTATCTTTGGCAATAAAAAAGATAGGCAATATGAAGTCCTTGTTTATTTTAATATTGATAGCGTCATTAGGTTGTAATTTATACAGTCAGGATTGGCGCTATTTTGATTCTCTTCGTGTTGAAAGCCAGACAGTAAAGAAAGTTGACTCTGCAATTAATTATGGTGAGAAAGCTTTGGAGTTATATACATCAGCATATGGCGAGAATGATACTGTTTATGCTGGTTTGCTTCGCGTTATGATGGATTTGCATCAAAGTGCAAAACAATTTTCTCAGGCAGAATTTTATGGAGTGAAAGAATTGAATATAAGAGAAAGAGTTGAGGGTAAATCTACTGCAAATTATATTGCCGCATGTAATAATCTTGCACTACTGTATAAGGAATTAGGCAATTATTCGCTTGCAGAACCATTATATATTGAGTTTAAAGAACTTGTCGAGAATTTATACGGAAAAGAACATGAAGAATACGCTGCATCATGCAATAATTTGGCAACTTTTTACCGAGCATTGGGAAGACTATCAGAAGCTGAGCCTTTATTGATTGAAGCCAGAGAAATTTATGAAAAGCTTTTTGGGAAAGAACATACATCTTATCTTATAATTACAAATAATCTTGGAGGATTATATAGGGCAAAAGGTAATTATGGAGCTGCGGAGGTTTGTTATACCGAAGTAAAGTCGATTAGAGAAAAACTTCTTGGTAATGAAAATATAGATTATGGGGTGAGTTGTAACAATCTCGCTTTGTTATACAGAACAATGGGAAATTATTCAGCTGCGGAACCATTATATATAGAAACAAAAAACATTTTTGAAAAATTACTTGGCAAGCATCATCCTTATTATCACTCAATAAATAATAATTTGGCTCTGTTATACAGAACCACAGGCAAGTATGATGAAGCAGAACCCATACTCCTGGAAGCTAAAGAGATTTATGAAAAAATATATGGAAAAGAGCATCCAATGTACGCCCAGAGTTGCAATAATCTTGGGGTTTTCTACCGCACTGTTGGTAAATATGATGAAGCAGAGCCATTGCTGATTGAGTCACGTGAGCTTTATGCGAAAATTCTTGGCAATGAACATTATGATTATGCAAGAAGCTGTACTAATCTGGGTGAAGTATTAAGAATCAAAGGGCGATATAAAGATGCTGAAGCGTTATTGATTGAAGCAAAAGCTATTGAAGAAATGGTGCTAGGGAAGGACCATCCTGATTATGCTCAAAGTTGTCATAACTTGGCCGTTTTGTATGATAACATTGGAGATTATAATTCTTCTAAAAATCTTTTCAATGAGAGCATTGATGTTAAAAACAAAAACATAATTAAAAACTTCACCTTCCTATCTGAAAGAGAAAAGGAAATGTACTTTAAAACGCAGTCGCCTTTTTTCTCCGATTTTTATTCATTTGCCTTCAGGAATAAAGAAAAAGATAAAACTATTACTGAACTTGTATATAATAATGTGCTGAGAACAAAAGGATTATTACTTAAATCATCTACTGCGATGAGAACAGCTATAATGAGCAGTGGAGATAGCGAGTTGATTAAACTTTACGAAAAATGGATAGAGCTTAATGTTGAGATTTCAAAGATATATTCAACAGAGGTTTCTAAAAGAAATATTGATGTATCCATAATTGAAGAAAGGGCAAATGAAATTGAAAAAGAATTGGTGAAAAGATCTCAATCATTTAGCGATTTTGATAATTTGCAAAATATTACATGGAGAAACGTGAAGTCTGGCTTGAAGAAAGGAGAATCAGCAATTGAATTTTTGCATTTTTCACAAAGAAACAATAATGATGACGTGCAATATTATGCATTGATAATAAAGCATAATAGCAAGTGTCCTGAAATGTTTTATTTATTTGATGAATCTGAGCTTAGAAGTATAATTGAAGAAGCATCTGTGAATAGTTTGCACAAGATAAATTCGGTTTATGGTAAGAATGAAGAGTTTAATAATAAGCTATATAATTTGATTTGGAAGCCAATGGAATCCAAGCTAAAAGCAACAAAAAAGGTTTTTATTTCTCCATCAGGGTTGCTTCATAAAATATCTTTTGCTGCGATTGCAAAATCAGAGAATGTTTATTTATGTGATCTTTATGATTTGAATAATTTGTCAGGTACCGTTAACATTGCGTATTCAAACGAGTTTGTATTTGATAAATCTATTGAAATAAGTCTTTTTGGAGGCGTAAATTACAATTCAACCCCTAATGATAAGGAAGTTTGGGAGTACCTTGAAGGCACAAAAAGTGAGGTTGTTAGGATTAGTGATATCTTGAGAAAAGATAATTATAATGTTAATTTTTTCTTGGAAAATGAAGCTTCAGAAGAAAATCTTAAACAGTATTCAGGCAATATTTTACACATTGCAACACATGGATTTTTCTATCCTGATCCGGAAGAAGTAATACGCATGAATGCTTTGGAAATAAAAAAGGGCGATGTAATGTTTAGAGGCACAAATCAAGGGTTTGGAGTGTGGACATATATGAATAGCACTAACCCGCTTATGCGCTCAGGGCTTGCTTTAGCGGGAGCAAATAGTGTATGGTCAAAACAATTGGCCGATAGTGAAAATGATGGAGTACTTACAGCACAAGAAGTAACAAATCTTGACTTAAGTAATACAGGGCTGGTTGTTTTATCTGCTTGCGAAACCGGACTTGGAGATATAAAAGACAGCGAAGGAGTTTATGGGTTACAAAGAGCTTTCAAAATGGCCGGAGCCAAAATGATTATTATGAGTTTATGGCAGGTTCCGGATAAAGAAACTGAAGAGTTTATGACATTGTTTTATTCGAATCTTATAATGAACAATGATGTTAAAGCCTCTTTTAACCTTACTCAGAAGGAAATGCGTAAAAAATATGATCCGTTTTATTGGGCTGCATTTGTTTTGTTGGAGTAATCTGTTTTGATTGTTAAATAATTTACTTTTGGGAAAAAATTTATTTTTCATAGTGATTTAATGAATTAACTTTATGAAAATTTTCGAGATATTGTTTTTGAATAAAAAATAATATTAATTTTGAGCCGCAAAATATATAGACAAATACTTAAACTAAATAGATAAAAATTTGAATTATGAGTAAAGAAAAAGAAAAAGCATCGAATGTGAATGCGGAAAAGATGAAAGCCCTTCAGCTTACTATGGATAAAATCGAGAAGTCGTATGGTAAAGGTTCAATTATGAAGCTGGGAGATTCAGTTGTGGAGCCTGTAGAAAGTATATCTACCGGATCTTTATCTCTTGATATTGCATTAGGAACGGGCGGTTTGCCAAGAGGTAGAGTGGTTGAGATTTACGGACCTGAATCGTCTGGTAAAACAACTTTGGCTATACATGCAATTGCATCTACTCAAAAAGCCGGTGGAATTGCTGCTTTCATTGATGCAGAGCATGCATTTGACAGTACCTATGCAAAAGGGCTAGGGGTTGATATTGAAAATCTTTTAATTAGTCAGCCCGACAATGGTGAACAAGCTTTAGAAATAACTGAAAACCTTATTCGTTCAGGTGCAATCGATATTATAGTTATCGACTCTGTTGCTGCTCTTACTCCAAAGAGTGAGATTGAAGGTGAAATGGGCGATTCTAAGATGGGTTTGCAGGCAAGATTAATGTCGCAGGCACTTAGAAAACTTACAGGTACAATCAACAAAACCGGTTGTTGCTGTATTTTTATTAATCAGCTAAGAGAAAAAATCGGTGTTATGTTTGGCAACCCTGAAACAACCACAGGCGGTAATGCACTTAAATTTTATGCTTCTGTAAGATTGGATATCCGCAGAATTTCCCAGATAAAAGAAGGAGACCACGCAGTTGGTAACCGTACAAGGGTTAAAGTTGTTAAAAACAAACTTGCTCCACCCTTCCGTCAGGCTGAATTCGATATCATATACGGACAGGGCATTTCTAAAACAGGAGAAATAATAGACCTCGCAGTAGATCATAACATTATAAAGAAAGCCGGATCATGGTTTAGCTACGGAGAAACTAAACTTGGACAAGGCCGTGACGCAGTTAAACAGTTATTAACTGATAATATTGAACTTGCAGAAGAACTCGAACTAAAAGTTAAAGAAGTTTTAAAAGTAGTAAAGTAGTATACCTTAGTTAAAATAAGAGGCTGTTGTGTTTTATCACAACAGCCTCTTTCGTTATATCTTAATCTAAAACTTAATCTAAATGATATTCGTATTCAGCAATAATTTTGTTTAAAACCATATTGCCCTGAGTATCATAACGCCTTTCTCTAATTATATGTGGGTAATTATCTGTATTGGCTTCTGCTGAGTACTTAATTGAATAGGTATTCCAGTCAAATTCAGGATATGTGCTACATACCGCATCTAAAACAAAATTTGGATTCAGGCAAGAAATAATGCTAAACAAAGATTCAGTGTAAATATTGAAATTTCTGAAGATTCTTCTGTATGGGTTTTTTGTTTCACAAATTTTAAAATGATAATATAAAACTACCGATCCATTATTTCTGCTTATCCTTGTGATGTTTCCTCTTGAATCGTATTGAATGCCTGTTGCAATTATAACTCCATCCTTAAGAATTGAATTTAAAGTGTTGTTATCATAGGCAAAAATATAGTTTGAAATGAGACTGCCATTGTGGAATCCTCTAATCTCCATTAAATTGTTGCCTAAAAGACTGTATTCAAATTTTTTTTCATTCTGACTTGCTCCATTCTCTGAAAAATAAACGTGATGACTATTGTCTTTAGGAATAATCTGATATTCATAAAGAGGCTCAGTTTCATCTGATTCAGCTTGCCCGTATATTAAAGCAGAACCGGTTTCACCTCTTACATAATACTCAAGGAATGCTCCGCTCTTAACATTTTGACCGCTGAAGATATCGTATTCCCAAACAGTTAGAAATAATTTTTCCTCCGCCAGATCTGTATCATCTGGAGGATTGATAGGGTCTTTTTCACATGAAAAAGCAAAAAACAATGATATCAAAATTACTAAGGCAACGTGAAATCTTTTCATCCAGTGAAATGATTAGTTAAAAAAAATTTTGTGGCAAAGAAATATTATATTTAAACACAAGTTCAAATTTAAATAAAATTTGTTATAAAACCCAAAACCTCAAACACTTTTTTTAAACATTTTTGTGTTTTTCTGTGTATTTGACTATTAACAAGCTGATGCAAAAGTAGTAATTTCGAATTTAAAAAAAATGATTTTTTAATTACTTTTGAATTCTTATTTTATAGTGAAGAGGTTATTTTGATATAACTAAAAGACGTTACTGTGAATTTTTTAGACAAAAAACTTATTAACAATAAACATAATCAACTTAAATCTTTAGATATGAAAAAACATTTTGACAATTTATTGATAATTGGGATAATGCTGATTTCTTTAGTTTCTCAAGCAAAAACTAAAGTTATGACTGCTGAAACTTTATGGGAGTTTGGACGGGTTAGTGATGTACGTATTTCCCCCGATGGAAAAACTATTTTATTTGGAATTACATATTTTGATATTGACGCAAACAGAGGCACCAGAAACCTTTATACAATGCCGGTATCAGGGGGCAAGCCTACTCAGATTACAAACACAACCATAAATGAGTTTAATGCTTTGTGGAGGCCGGATGGGAAAAAAATTGGTTTTCTTAGCAGTGAAAGCGGTAGTGTTCAGCTTTGGGAAATGAATATTGACGGAACGAACAGAGTGAAAGTATCTGATATCCCCGGTGGAATTTCAGGTTTTAATTATTCGCCGGATATGAAGAATATTGTATTTTTCAAGAATGTAATTGTTCTTCCGGGTGTGAAAGACTTATATCCAGACCTTCCTAAGGCTAATGCCAGAATTTATGATGATTTAATGTTTCGTCATTGGGACCACTGGACAGACAATTCTTTCAATCATGTTTTCATTGCATCTTACAATAACAGTGTTGTTGGAGATTATTATGATATAATGGAAGGGGAGCCGTATAATTCTCCATTAAAGCCTTATGGAGGTATGGATCAAATTATTTGGAGTCCTGATGGACAAAAACTTCTTTATACCAGCAAAAAACTTTTTGGTAAAGATTATGCGGTTAGTACAAACTCTGATTTGTATTTATATGATGTAAAATCAAAAGATACAAAAAATATAACCGAGTTTAATAAGGGGTATGATAAAAATCCTGCTTTTTCACCTGATGGAAAGTTTGTGGCATGGGAAAGTATGGAAACTGATGGTTTTGAATCAGATAAAACCCGGATAATGATTTTGGATTTGGCAAAGGGTACTTATAAAGATTATACTAAAGAATTCGACCAAAGCTCTTCAGGATTTGTATGGTCAGCAAAATCAGACTTTCTTTACTTCATAAGTGGTGTTAAAGCTACTCACCAGATTTATTCTTTGGAGATTAAAACCGGAAAAATAAAGCAGCTTACCCAAGGCCGCCATGATTACACTTCAATAAACCTTGCAGGAAGCAGCCTGGTTGCAACACAGATGACTATGGCTATGCCTGTTGAAATATTCAGGATAGACATAAAAACTACTTCTCAAACACAAATCAGTTTTGTAAATAAAGAAATACTTGACAATCTTAAATTAGCAAAAATTGAGGAACGTTGGGTAAAAACAACCGATAATAAAGATATGCTTGTATGGGTAATTTATCCTCCGGATTTTGACCCTGCAAAAAAATACCCTGCATTATTGTATTGTCAGGGAGGACCGCAAAGTGCTGTAAGTCAGTTTTTCTCATACAGGTGGAATTTTCAAATGATGGCAGCCAATGATTATATTATTGTTGCACCTAACCGCAGAGGGTTGCCCTCTTTTGGTCAGGAATGGAATGACCAAATAAGTAAAGATTATGGTGGCCAAAACATGAAGGATTATCTTAGTGCTATCGATGCGTTGAAGCAGGAGCCATTTGTTGATGAAAATAGATTGGGAGCAGTTGGGGCTAGCTATGGAGGTTTTTCAGTGTTTTGGTTGGCAGGGAATCATGAAAAACGATTTAAGGCATTCATTGCACATTGCGGAATGTTTAACCTTGAAAGCTGGTATGGCTCAACGGAAGAGTTGTTTTTTGCAAACCACGATATTGGAGGTGCATATTGGGAAAATCCAAAGCCAAAAAGCTATGAATTTTCACCACATCGTTTTATTGGCAATTGGGATACGCCTATTCTTGTTATACATGGTGAAAAAGATTTCAGAATCCCTTATACTCAAGGAATGGAGGCTTTTAACGCTGCTCAATTAAAAGGTATTCCAAGCAGATTTTTGTCTTTCCCTGACGAAAATCACTGGGTGCTTCAACCTCAAAACAGTATTCTGTGGCAAAGGGAATTTTATAGATGGCTCGATCATTGGCTGAAATAATTATGTTTGAAAACAGAAAAATTAAAAAGGTGCAGCTTGTGGCAACATTATTAATAATTTTGTCACTGGCTGCAGTGCTTATTATAAAAAACACAAGCAATAAGGCATTAACAAACACATCAAGTTGTGACATCTCTTGCAAGGATAAAATCTTAGATGATATATTAAATGATGACATAAATACTTCAAACATTATGACCTCCAAAGAAATTCTAATTGGCAAGATTGATTTTTCAAATGAAACTCTAGTGTTGATCCCATTGCAGTATGCAAACAGAGAAAGTATTTACATGAACAAAGAGGCTTTTGAAGCATTCCTTGAAATGTATAATGCAGCTGCAGAAGTTGGAGTAAGTTTGAAGATATTATCAGGATTCAGATCTTTTGAACATCAAAAAACTATATGGGAAAACAAATGGAATGGCAGAGTAAAACTCACGGGAAACATTTCTGCAACTGACATTTCTAATAAACAAAAAAGAGCACTCGAAATACTAAAATTCAGTGCTATGCCAGGCACTTCAAGGCATCATTGGGGAACAGACATTGACTTAAACAGTTTGAATAATAGTTACTTTGAAAGCGGTGAAGGTAGAAAGGTTTATGATTGGTTGCTTCAAAATGCAGGCATTTACGGTTTTTGCAGACCATATAATGTTAAAGGTAAAGACAGATTAGCCGGATATGAAGAGGAAAAATGGCATTGGTCGTATATGCCTGTTGCAAAAAAATATCTTTCAGACTATATTGAGATAATTACTTATGAAGATATTAAAGGTTTTGATGGACATGAAACGGCAGAAACAGTTCAAGTAATTGAAAAATATGTTATGAGCATAAATCCTGAATGTAAATACAAATAAGCATTAATATGAAACGAACATGTTTGCGAAAAAACACGAATACCAATGAAAATAGCAAACATGGAGTTCCATCCAACCACTAAAAACAAATTATTTACGGATGAAACCAACACTTCCTTCATATATCAAGATAGTTGTTATTCTTATAGGAATAACCCTTGCAGTATTTCTAATGATAGAAGCAAAATCATTGCTTGTTCCTATCCTGATATCAGGATTGCTCGCGGTTTTGATTAGTCCATTTACTTCATGGTTAGAAAAGAACAAGTTCCCAAGATATTTGGCTGTTTCGTTAAGCTTAATTGCTCTTCTTGTATTGATTGGATTGCTGTTGTTTTTCTTCTATAATCAGGTTCTTAGTTTTGCAAAAGATATTTCTTTTTTAGAAAGACGAACAACCGAATTGATAAATGAGATAAATGCGCTCATCGAGAAGTACTCAGATGCGGCAATTCCACTATCAATGTCGCAAATGAAAGACGTTGTTTTTGAGTATATTACTGAAAATATGTCATCTTTAACAAGGGGTAAAATGGCTACTGCTTCTACTCTTACAATGCTGTTTATAATTCCGGTTTATATATACCTGTTTCTTTATTACAGGCATTTTCTCATTTCATTCTTGCTTAAAGCATTTGGCGAAAATAATCACGACAGAGTAAATAATGCAGTGCACAAAATAAGGCAAGTTATAAAGAACTATGTGAAGGGAATGTTTCTGGTAATAATAATTCTTGCAATTCTAAATACTGCAACATTATATGCTTTTGGGATAAAACATGCTTTGCTGTTTGGAGTTTTTGCAGCAATGTTGAATGTAATTCCATTTTTAGGACCCATACTAGGCTCCGCATTGCCCATTGTTTATGCTCTTCTTACCAAAGACTCATTATGGTATCCAGTAGGCATTCTGATAAGTTTTTATGTAATTCAGCTTTTTGAAAGCAATTTGTTTACTCCCAAAATTGTTGGAGGCAAGGTTTCTATGAATCCGCTAATGACAATTTTTGCATTATTTATAGGAAATTTTATTTGGGGATTGGCCGGTATGATATTGTTTATACCTGGATTGGCTATTTTGAAAGTTGTTTTTGATGAAATTCCGGGCATGGAGCCGTACGGTTACTTGCTTGGAAATGTAAATGAGGAAAAGAAGGAGAAACGCCGAAGAATAGTTGAGGAGAAAATAAAACAAGTTAGCGCCAAAATTAAGAAAGCCGGTCGTAAGTCGTAAGTCTGCATTTTTATAAATTAACTCCTTATTCTTTATTAATATAATCTGCCGGATATTCAATTTTTTCCAAAAATAACCCACAAGCCGGCACTGAATAGCCCGCTTTTGTGCGGCTTTTGGCTTTTATGATGTGGTCGAAATCCGATATAGAGATTTTTCCCAAACCTACATCCACCAATGTTCCGACTATCGCTCTTACCATATTTCTCAGAAATCTGTCTGCTGTAATTTTGAATATCAGTAAATGTTCATCTTTTATCCATTCTGCCGAAATAATTTTGCAGTTGTTGGTTTTGGTTTGTGTGTTTGATTTTGAGAAACTTGTAAAATCAGTATGTTTGAATAATAATTTTGTTGCTGCCTGCATTTTCTCTATATCAAGAGGTCTGTTATTTATCCACGCTCTGCCTTGTAAGAAGGGGTCTTTTTTAGTGCTTATTTGATAATGGTAAGTTCGGCTTATTGCATCAAAACGTGCGTGAGCATCATTTTTTACAGAGAAGATTTCATGAATTGCAATGTCTTTTGGTAGAATACTGTTGAGTTTGAAAACAAGATTTTTTTTCGCAATTTTTTCAGGTGAAAGTTTTGTGTCAAAATGAGCAAAGTATTCACGCGCATGAACTCCTGTATCTGTTCTGCCGGCACCTGTCAAATTTACATCTTCTCTTAAGATAGTATTTAGAGCCTCTTCCAAAGTTTCCTGAACCGTAACATCTCCCGGCTGCTTTTGCCAGCCATGGTAGTTAGTTCCGTCGTAGGAGAGCTTTATAAAGTATCTATGATTCAAAATAACCATTTTATCATTTCAGCAAAAATACAATTTTATATTGCACTACAAATTAAAGATAATTCTTAATTTTACTGCTATTATTGAAATTCTGATTATCCTGTGAAAAGATTTTATATTCCCATAAGACTTCGTTTATATTTGCCTGTAAGCTTTATTATTACGGTTATTGTAATTGTTATAACTGTTTTTTTTGTGAATAAGTCAATTAACATAATTGAATCCCAAATACTTAATAATCTCGAACTTGAAGTTCAAACAATTGAGAAAATGTTTGAGCGCGAAGCTGCATTTAAACTTGAGAAGGTTAAATCAAATCTTAAAGTCGCCTCGGCAGTTTTTAATAGTAGTGATTTTAGAATTGGGAATGAAGTGCATGATGTGGATGTAAAGAATCAAATTTCAGGTGAATCTCACAAAACAAAACTAAGAAACTGGAAAATTGCGAATAGAGAGCTTTTTGGTGATGAAGTTTTTGTAGATAGTTTGAAGAATTTGTTTGGAGGAACCATAACCATTTTTCAAAAGATAGACAGTGGCTTTGTCAGAATGTCAACTAACGTCCTAACTGCTGAAAATATTAGGGCTGTAGGAACATATATTCCGATGAACTCTCCTGTGATTAAAGAAGTTCTCTCCGGAGAAACTTACTTTGGGCGGGCTTTTGTTGTTAACGACTGGTATATTACAGCATACCAACCTATATACGTAAGCAATGAAATTGTTGGAATTTTATATGTTGGCGATAAGGAAAAAGATCTTGAAGATCTTAAAACCATTTTGCAAAATCTTCAAATAGGAAAAAGCGGATATCCTTTTGTATTTAATAAGGATGGCTATTTATTAATTCATCCTGAAAGGGAAGGGGAGTTTTGGGGCGATAGTACTTTGTTTCTAAAAGTTAAAGAGATGAAGAATGGACATTTGAAGTATGAATATCAGGGTGAAAATAAAACAATGTCGTTCGTGTATTTTGAGCCTTTTGAGATTTATATAGCCGCAGCAGTATTCGATAAATTTGAAACTTATGAGTTAAGAAGAGATACGATTTTTGGAGCAGTTATAACAGGTGTGTTGTCATTGCTTATTTTATTGGGTTTTATTTATTATTTTACATCAGATCGCATCTATAGGTTTTTTACAGAATTACAGCAGTCACAGAAAAAGTTAGATACAGTTAGTCGAGCTTTGGAAGAGTCAGAAGAAAGGTTTAAGAAGCTTTTCGATAGTACTGGAGACGATATATTTGTTACAGATATTAATGAGAATATTGTTGAGGTTAATAATGCAGCATGCGAAACACTTGGCTATTCAAAGGATGAGCTTCTAGGGATGAAGATTACTGAAATCAAATCAGAAAAAGTAAAAGACAAGGTAGCTGAAAACAGGAAAATCATTTACGAGAAGGGTAGTCATTCTTTTGAATCAGAGCATGTTACAAAGAGTGGCGAAATAATTCAGGTTGAGTTTACAAGCAGGGTGGTTAGTTATGGCGCCGACAAACTTATTCTTAGCGTTGTAAGAAATATTAGCAGTAGGGTTGAGTCTGAAAGGTTGATTTTGAGTGCAATAATTCGCGGGGAGGAGAGAGAAAGAGAGAGATTCGCTAAAGAAATGCACGATGGATTAGGGCCATTGCTTTCTACAATAAAATTATACGTAAATGAACTTGATTCTTTTTCAATGTCTGAAACGGAAAGAAAAGAGCTTATCAATCACTGCAACGAATTGTTAGACGATGCTGTAAATTCAACAAGGACTATCTCCAACAACCTGATGCCAACAGTAATTCATTCATATGGATTGGTTAAGGCAGTTCAGGCTTTTTGTGATAAAGTAAATAAAACAAATCAACTGAAAATTGCTTTTGAGACCGAAAACATTGAAGAAAGGCTGGAAAGCGATCTTGAATTGATATTTTTTAGAGTTATCAGTGAGCTTATAAATAACACAATCAAGCATGCTCAGGCGAAAAATATTTATATCATGCTTATCAAATATGAAACTCGGCTGGTTTTATATTTTAAAGATGATGGAGTTGGTTTTGTTGTTGATGAAATTGTTAATTCGGAGAACAAGGGGATGGGGTTGAAAAATATAATTAGCAGAGTAAAATCAATAAACGGAAAGTATAATTTTTATAGTTCACCGAGTGCGGGATTTACTCTGAAAATTGAGATAACTATTTAATTTTGACAGTTATGAGTGGTAATAAAATAAAAGTTTTTATTGTGGATGACCATGAGATATTCAGAAATGGGTTGAAAATGGTTTTAGGCAAACTTAAATATGTTGAGCTTGCAGGTGAAGCAGAAAATGGCAAAGAGTTTATAGATAATCTATGCGAAACATTGCCCGATATAGTTTTGATGGACATCGAGATGCCTATACTTAATGGAATTGAAGCATCCAAAGCTGCATTGAAGCTTCATCCAAAGTTGAAAATTATTGCCCTAACAATGTTTGGAGATGATGAATATATTCAGAGCATGATGGATGTTGGTGCTAAAGGGTTTCTTATGAAAAACATCAATAAAGAAACTCTGGATAAAGCCATTCTTACAGTAAATAATGGAGGAAATTATTACTCAGAAGAATTATTCGAGTTTTTTACAAAACAGTTTTCTAAAGAGAAAGAATCGCCAGAGTCAGAATTAGATCTTACAAGAAGAGAAAAAGAAATTTTACAGCTACTTTGCGAAGGTTTGAGTAATAAGGAAATTGCTGATGCTCTTTTTATTAGCGAAAGAACAGTACTTGGTCATAAAACAAACCTTTTGACTAAAACGAATACCAAGAATTCATTGAGCTTGATGGCGTTTGCTATTAAGAAGAAGTTGGTGGTTATTTAGGTATTAGGTATTAGGTATTGGGTATTGGGTATCTGGTGTCGGGTATTAGGTTGTTCTTCCTAGAAATCTTTTAGAATCGCCCCATTCTCCGTAGCCGATTTCAGCTCCGGCGAGTTTGATTCGGCCTTCTATGCAGTTTGCGCAGTCTTCGGAACTTTCGTCTGTGCAAGGTTTATTCTCGTATAATTTGTAACTGTCGCGGTAAATTCCGGGTGTTATATTCGGCATAAGGATGTTGGCGCCAATGCGTATGGCTTTTTCTCTTCCAATTTTATCAATTGCTTGCAAGGCAGTAGTGGCGGCAATATTAATATCTTGCATCATTATTCTTAAAATTGCAACCATCTTTAAGGCCAACCTGAATCTTTCCTCTAAAGGAATTAGGTTGTTTCTTTCTGAATATAAAGGAGTATCAGCATGTTCAATGTATGGTCCCATTCCACACATATCAATATCCTTTTCCTTCATAAATAATAAATCATCAGCCAGATGCTCTACGGTTTGGAAAGGTAGTCCTATCATTACTCCCGTTCCAATCTGGAAACCAACTTTTCTCAGTAAGGATAGGCATTCAAGTCTTTTTTCAAAACTGTGATTGTTATCATTGGGATGCAATTTTGCATAAAGCTCTTTATTTGATGCCTCAATACGGAGCAGATATCTGTGAGCCCCTGCGTTATACCATCTTTGATAAACGTCCTCTGTCTGTTCGCCACAGGAAAGCGTAATTCCTAATTTTCCTCCTGAAAGTTCTTTTATCTGTTTAACAAGATTTTCGATTCTATCAGAATTATTTGAGCTTTGAATTTCGCCCGACTGTATTACAACTGAGCCATAGTTGCTTTTTAATGCAAACTTTGCAGCTTCAATAACTTCATTATCACTTACATTATATCTTTCAACTTTTTTATTATCTCTCCTAATGCCGCAGTAGTAACAGTTTTTCGAGCAAATATTTGATAATTCTATTAACCCTCTTAGATAAACTTTGTTTCCAACATTATCATTCTTAACTTGGGATGACTTCTCAAACAATAACCTTAGATCATCACCTTCTGCTAAAAGCAGTTTAACAATATCCTGCTTATTCAAGTTATCTTTATTTAAGATATGACTAATCATTATTGTATAAAGCTTTAAAAGGTTGAGTAACTCTTTCGAAAATTCCATTTACCCATGCTATAGCCATTCCATAGTTTGTAATTGGAATATCTGCATGTTCAAATGGTTTTAAACGTGAAATGATTTGTTTACGTGTAACCATACAACCTCCGCATTGAATTACCAGAGCGTAATTATTTACCGGATTATTAACGGCTGATAACCCCGCAACAATGTCGAATTCGAGTTTTTTTCCAGTATGTTTTTCTAGCCATTTCGGAATTTTAAACCTTCCAATATCGTCGCAACTAACATGGTGAGTGCATGATTCAAGGATAAGAACTTTATCGCCGTCTTTTAAATTATCAATTGTCGGGGTTCCTTTAAGAAATGCATCAAAATCTCCTCTTAACTTGGAGAAAACAATGCTGAAACTTGTGAGCATTATATTTTCCGGAACTATTTTAGAGACGTAATTAAACACCTGACTGTCGGTAACAACAAGTGCTGGTTTTATTCCCAACTTAAAGAAATCTTCCAACTCAGTTTCTTTTACAGAAACGCAAATACAATCATTATCCAAAACATCTCTCCAGGCCATTACCTGAGGAAGTATCATTCTTCCTTCAGGAGCTTCGGAGTCGATTGGAGTAACAAGTAATACAACGTCTTTGGGTTTAACAGTGCCTTTAAATAAAGAAGGTTTTGCATATGCTGTTTCAGGAATGCTTGTTTTAATTAATTCAACTAGTTCATTGAAATTTTCAGGTTTAACATTGCTGAAAGAGAAGGGTATCTTGCCAGTAATTTGCTTTACATTATCAGAGAATTCTAGTTTTATAGCCTCGATATCTGATTTGTTATGCACTATTAAATATGGGATATCATAATAGTTAAATTGTTTTACCAGATTTTCTTCAAATTCTCCGAAAATATTTGCAGCAATAAGAATTATTCCCAAATCTATTGTAGGAATTACTTGCAGTGTTTTCTCAATTCTTAGCTTGCCAAGATCTCCGCTGTCATCTATTCCGGCTGTATCAATAATAATTGCAGGACCTACACCGAAAATCTCAACTGATTTTTTAACCGGATCGGTTGTTGTTCCAGGATGGTCGGAAACAATAGCTATATTTTGCCCTGTAAGCAAATTGATGAAAGAGCTTTTACCATTGTTTCTTCTTCCAAAAATTCCGATATGTGGTTTTAAATCTTTGCCTTTCATTGAATTTAGGTATTAGGTGTCAGGTGTTAGGTATTAGGTGTCAGGTGTTAGGTATTAGGTGTCAGGTATCAGGTATCAGGTGTCAGGTAGGTCATTCCGAGCGTAAGCGAGGAATCCCGTTATTATTCATTCTATTTAAATTAAGCCAAACCTCATTCCTAAAAACATAAATCTCTTTTACCATTTTTCAATTCTATTATCCTTTCTCTAAGTTTTGTCTTAACCTTTTCATCGGGCAAAGCTTCAATGTTCTTTTCAATAACTTTCCATCCTTTGTGAGCTGTATTTTTTGGAGCATAGTCTAAAAGATATTCAGCCAAAGTTAGAATTGCATTAGGAGAACAGAACCTCTTTATAAAACCAGGAACAGAAAACTCCATAAAGTGTTCACCTGTGCGGCCAAGACGATAGCAAGCTGTACAGAAAGATGGCAGCATATTGTGTTCAAGAAGTTCTTCAATTATTTCGTTTAAAGATCTTTCATCATTAATACGAAATTGACCTTTATTTAAATTTTGTTCAGCATTTTGAGTTTTAGAATAACTTCCAAGTTCAAGCTTTGTTCCTCCGTCTATCTGACTTACTCCATAATTGATACATTCGTTTCTAATCTCTTTTGGTTCGCGAGCGGTGAGTATCATGCCTGTGTATGGTACAGCCAGACGCAATATTGCAATCATTTTTGCAAATTCACTATCGGTAACTATGTATTTAGTCCCCATTTGTAACATTGAAGCATCTTTAATTCTTGGGAAAGAAATTGTATGTGGCCCAACATTATAGCATGCTTCAAGGTGATTAGTATGCCTCACTAAGCCAAGAACTTCATATCTCCAATCATATAAGCCAAACAAAGCTCCAATTCCAACATCATCTAGCCCGGCCTCCTGTGCTCTGTCAAGAGATGTTAGGCGATAATTGAAATCAGCCTTTTTTCCTCTTAAATGATAAGTTTTATAAGCTTCAGGATGATAAGTTTCCTGAAAAACCTGGAAAGTACCTATTCCGGCTTCTTTAACTTTTCTAAAACCTTCAATTTTTAAGGGAGCAGCATTTATGTTTACTCTTCTTATTTCCCCATTGCCTTTTTTTACAGAATATGCAAGCTTTGTGCAATGAGCAATGTAATCAGCATCATATTGGTCATGTTCTCCGAAAACAAGAATTAATCTCTTTTGTCCATTATCTTCAAGTGCTTCAATTTCATGTGTAATTTCAACATCAGAAAGAGTCTTTCTCACCGCATCTTTGTTACTAGCCCTGAAACCACAATATGTGCAATTGTTTTTACACTTATTGCCTATATACAATGGCGCAAAAAGCACTATTCTATTACCGTAAATAGTTTCTTTTAACTTTCGAGCGCCATCTTTAATCATTTCTACAAGGTCAGGATCTGTAGTATTTGTCAATGCAGCAGTTTCCTGCATGCTAAGTCTGTTTTTTGAAAGCGACTTTTCAATGATGTCTTTTATTCTGGCACTGTCTGGTTTAGCATTATCTAAAATGTTATGAATTTCAACAGGGTCAATGAAAGGCTGCATTGGCACATCCGGGATAGAATATTGTTGTGTAATGAATTTCATTGCTATAGTATGAAAGTTAAAAACTAAAAGTTAAAAGTTAAAAGTGCGGTTGCAATATTCATAATAGGCACGTTACATTTTTTTAAATTTTTCGTGCCACTAATATTTAATTAAACAGGTATTTTTATGATAAACTTACTTCCAACATCCGGAGTACTTTCAACCATAATAGTTCCTTTGTATAGTTCAACCATTTTTTTTGCTATAGACAAACCTAGGCCACTTCCTGTAATAAACTTGGTCTTGTTATTTTTAATTCTGACAAAATCCTGAAATAGTAATCCAATTTCATCTTCTGACATTCCAATTCCTGTGTCTTTTATAACAATGTCAATATTACTTGCTGTTTTCCTCAATGAGACAAATACTTCCCCATCTTCTTTGTTGTATTTTACAGCGTTAGAAATCAAATTATTTAAAATAATTTCAACTTCGTTTTTATCTGCAGTCATAAATAAAGTATCATCACTCTCTATTTTAAGTTTAATATTTCTTTGAATAGCAAGTGGTTCAACAGAGTCAACAACAGTTTTTGCTATTTCAATTATATCAATAGTTCTAAGATCGCGATTTTTCTTGCCGGATTCCATTCTTGTAAGGTCAAGCAAGTCGAGGATAAGGTTTCTCATTCCTTTTATTCTTTCAATAGACCGCTCAACCATTTCCATATAGTCGTCAAGGTTATTCCCAATCTGTTTATCTTTCATCATTTTAAGATAACCTTCAACAGCATTTATAGGAGATTTAAGTTCGTGAGAAAGAACTGATAGGAATTGAAAACGAATTTGCTTTCCTTCTTCCTTCATTTTTCTTGTCATTCTCCTTAAGAATAGGTTCTTTGTTATGTTTTCGACAGAAGTTTTTAATTCTTGTGGAGTAAAAGGTTTTGGGACGAAATTGAAAGCACCGTTGTTAGTTGCTTTAATAGCAAGTTCTAATGAAGCGTATGAAGTAATCATCATAACAGAAATATCATATTCCTTGTTTTTAATGTACTCAAGCACTTCAATGCCATCAATACCGGGAAGCTTGTTGTCAAGCAAGATAATATCAAAAGGCGTAGAATCAATCATTTCTATAGCCTTTTCTCCTGTTTCTGCCTCATAGATTTCAAACGTAAAATCTTCATCCATAAAAGGGTAGCCTACCGAGAAATCTCTAAGGACTCTCTCGGCTCCTGATCTGATGCCCGGCTCATCATCTACGATTAACAATTTTAAGGCGCTCATAACTTACAGTTTTAAAAGTTTATTTATTTCTCTATGAAGTTGATCTGTTCTTAATCCTTTTTCAAGATATAAGTCTGCTTTTATCCATCCTCTGTCAGATTCATCTTCCAGGCTGAATATCATTCCTGTTTCTGATGTCATTGCAGAGGCAATTATTACAGGAACATTAGGATGAATATTCTTGATCCGATGGCTTAGTATAAACCCACTATCTTTATTCTCCATCATAAGGTCAAGAATTGCTAAATCAGGCTTAATTTTGCTTATCATTTCTTCGCCTTCTTTCTGACCACAAGCGCTTACTACTTCGAATCCTAAATTTTCAAGAATCTTTGTCATTTGAAGGATATAATCCACGTCATCATCTACCAAAAAGATTTTCTTTTTATTATTTGTTTCCATAGCTATTTAATTAATTAATTCTAGGTAATGTAATTTTAAATTCTGTTCCGGTTGGCCCCATTTTGGGGTTTGAGTTTGATTTAACTGAAATTTTTCCACTGTGCATTTTTATAATGCCATATACAAGTGGTAATCCCAAGCCGGTTCCTTTTCCAATTTCTTTAGTTGTGAAAAACGGAGTAAAAAGCTTATCCATGTTTTCCTCTGGAATTCCTGAGCCTGTATCACAGATATTGATTTCAACATGTTTGTCATCTCCGTTTATAAAAATATTTATCTCGCCACCTTCGGGCATTGCTTCGATTGCATTTTTTTCAATATTTGTAAAAACCTGTATCATCTGATCAGGGTCAATCATCAAAAATGGATCTGAAATGCCTGAGTTTACAGATGTTTTAATATTCGCTGGTATTACAACAGAGTTTAAACTGTGTTGTAAAAACTCAACTATATCTACTTCCTGAACTTTAATCTTGTTCTTTCTTGCAAAGTTTAGAAGTCCGCTAACTATACCTTTACATCTGTGTGCTTGTTCAACAATTAATGCAACATCTTTTCTAAGTGGATCTTCAGATTTTAATTCATCAAGTATAATATTGCTGTACATTGTTATAACTCCAAGTGGGTTGTTCAGCTCATGTGCAATTCCTGCAGATATCTGTCCCATATTTGCCAACTTTTCAGAATGCTTCAACGCAAGCTTTGTATTTTTAAGCTTCTCATTCGAATCATTAAGATCGTCAACGTATTTATGTAATTTTTCTATTGTGTAAGGCAAGCACATTTCAGACTCGGCATAACCTTGAACTACAGATATCGCATGCTCATAACAGGTTTCGTATCCACATGCGCCACAGTTTAAATAATCTGAGGTTTTAATTTTGCCCATTCTTGCAAGAACTTGCTGTATTTCTTCCTGTTCTGGGTCAGATATTCTTCTGTCGAGTGGAGAAAAAGTTTGTGACAAATCAAGATGGTTATATTTTGAAATATTCTCATTCCATTTTTGAATGTCAATTTTGTTCATCTTTTCCTTAACATACTTACTAATTTGGGATCTCTTGAAGAAATATTTATTTTTCTCACTCATTCCAGGGCCCAAAATACAACCTTCACAGCATAATAATTCAAGGTTATAATTTGAAATTTCACCTCTTTCAAATTCTTTGATAGCTTCTTTAAAGTTGTGTTTTCCTGAGTCAACGATAACATTGCCTTCAGCAATATTGTCATTTTTCTTCAAATTCTGCGACAGACCTCTTGTAACAGGGAATATCGACCCCATAGCAGATTCAGGTCCATCAAACTCACCAGCTTCAACTTCAGATTCATTAATTGAATATTTCGCAAATAGCTCTCTAAGTTCCTTAAATGTAAGGGCTACGTCAATTTCATCCGATTCAGCTTTTTTAGCAAAACAGGGACCTATGAAAACTGTTTTCACATTATTTCCATATGTTTCTTTTATTAATCTGGCTGTTGCAACCATTGGAGAGACAATGGGAGCAATTCTATTTACAAGATCAGGATGAAAATGTTCTACATAAAAAACTACTGCCGGACAATCAGACGAAATATAAGTTTGTTCTGAATTATCTTCAAGCAGTTGGTTGTACTTTCTTGCAACAAGGTCAGCGCCGAATGCAACATCAAACACTTTTTCGAATCCCAGTTTTCGCAACATTCCTGTTAGAATTCTGTAGTCATTTATATCAGTAAATTCAGCAGGGAAGCTTGGTGCCAGAAGTGCAAATACCGGCGCCTCTTTTGTTTGCAAGAGAATTTCAACCTCTGATTTTAAATCCAGTACAACTTTTGCTTTTTGACTACAGACAGAAACACAATTTCCACATCCTATACATCTTTCACTAAGTACTTCTGCCTGTCCGTTAATAATTTTTATTGCTTTTACAGGACACTCACGCACGCAGGTGAAACAAACCCTGCATTTATCTTTTTCAGTGAAAACTAACTTATTTCTCTTTGCATGTCCCATTTTTCAAAACTTTTAATCTATATGATATTATAAAAGAACATCTCGTTTACAATAGTGAGTATGAAGCAATTCATGCGATTTATGTCCCAGTGGCTTACCTAGGAAATCTTTATAAATCTGAATTATTTCAGGGTTTTTATGAGATACCTTTATCGTTTCTTTATCATCAATATCATAAAGTGCTTTCATTCTTGCCTTAACAGCTTCTTCAGAAGCTCCAATATGCTGTCCGCCACCATTAATACATCCACCTGGGCAAGCCATTACTTCTATAAAATGATAGTTTTTCTTGCCTTTTTTAACTTGGTCAAGTAATATTCTTGCATTAGCAAGGCCGTTTACAACCGCAACATTTACGATTAGACCATTGATATCTAAAGATGCTTCTTTGCAACCATCAAGTCCTCTTAATGCCTCAATTTTAAATCTTAAAAGTTCTTCGCCGGTAAGCATATTATAAGCTGTTCTTACAGCAGCTTCCATAACGCCACCTGTGGCTCCAAAAAGTTTCCCTGCAGAACTTCTAAATCCAAGAGGAGAATCCGCTGTTTCAGGTGCGATGTTATTAATATCAATACCAAACATTCTGATAAGCTGACCTAATTCACGTGTTGTGAGAACTGCATCAACATCTGTAATACCTTTATTAGTCATTTCTTCTCTTTGTGCTTCAAACTTTTTGGCTGTGCAAGGCATAATTGAAACTGAGTATATATTCTCGGGTTTCAGTCCGGCTTTTTCCGCCCAGTATGTTTTTATTACTGCACCCATCATCTGTTGAGGAGATTTACAACTCGATAAATTTGGAAGCATCTCAGGATAAAACTCTTCGGCAAATTTTACCCAACCAGGGCAGCAACTTGTTATCATTGGTATTGTTCCGCCTGTTTTTACTCTTTCTACAAGCTCTGCAGCTTCTTCCATAATTGTTAGGTCGGCTGTGAAAGTTGTATCAAAAACATATTTAAATCCAATTTTGCGAAGAGCTGCGTTCATTAAGCTGTTTATATCTAATCCGGCAGGGAGTTTAAACTCTTCTGCAAGTGATACAGAAATTGAAGGAGCATATTGAACAACGACTGTTTTCTCAGGATTGTTGAGCATTGCAATCAATTCAGGGAAGTGGCTTTTTTCTGATAATGCGCCTGTTGGGCAAACCATAATACATTGTCCACAATTTACACAGCTTGAAGTATTTAATCCGATATTAAAAGCTGAACCAATTACAGACTGGCTTCCTCTGTTTATAAAATCTATACAAGCAACACCCATAACATCTTCGCAAATACGAACACAACGACCACAAAGGATACATTTGTCAGGGTCTCTGACAATACTTGCGCTTGATCTGTCTAGATGATTACTGTTTTTAACTCCTTTTATTCTGCGTTCACGAACCTGCAATTCTTCTGAAAGATCCTGAAGTTCGCAGTTTTTGTTTCTTACGCAGTAAAGACAGTCGTCGGGATGATTTGATAGAAGCAGCTCAACGATAGTTTTTCTCGACTCAATAACACGAGGAGAGTGAGTAAGCACCTTCATGCCTTCTTCTACTGGGGTGGAGCATGCAGTTACCAATCTGTCGGTTTTAACATTCTCAACCACACACATACGGCACGAACCTGAAGGAAAGCTACCTTTTATATGGCAAAGCGTTGGAATGTGAATGCCTTGTCTTTTTAATGCATCCAGAATGGTTTCCCCTTTCCTTGCTTCGATTTGTTTATTATTGACTTCTATTAAAAAACTCATAGCAGTATGTTTTAATAATTATACTATTTCAATTGCTTCAAATTTGCATACATCATAGCAAGCACCACATCCAATACATTTATCTTCTACGATAAAATGAGGAGCTTTTTTGCTTCCAATGATTGCATTAACAGGACATTTCTTTGTACATACTGTACATCCTGAGCATTTATCTACGTCTATCTTATAAACTTTTAGGTTTTGACAAACTCCGGCAGGGCAGTGCCTGTCAAACACATGAGCTTCATACTCGTTTTTAAACCATTTTAGAGTACTCAATACCGGGTTTGGTGCAGTTTGGCCTAAACCACATAGTGAAGTGTCTTTAATAACTTTGCTAAGCTTTTCTATTTGCATTACACCTTTGAATCTATCCAAAGCTTCTGTTCTGTCACTTGCATTTGGTTTAGATGTAATACTTTCAAGTATTTCGAGAAGTCTTTTTGTTCCTTCACGGCAAGGGATACATTTTCCGCAACTTTCACGCTGAATAAAACCCATAAAAAACTTTGCAACATCTACCATACAAGTTTTTTCATCCATTACAACAAGTCCACCTGATCCCATCATAGCACCAACTTTAATCAAAGATTCGTAGTCTATCTGAATATCAAGATTCTCTTCAGTAATACAACCGCCTGATGGTCCACCTATCTGAACAGCTTTAAATTTACCGTTATCCATAATTCCACCTGCGATATCGAAAAGAATTTCTCTAACAGTAGTTCCCATTGGAATTTCAACAAGTCCGGTAAGAGCTATTTTTCCTGAAAGAGCAAATACTTTTGTTCCTTTACTATTTTCTGTACCCGTAGAAGCAAACCATTCTGCTCCGTTTTCAACAATTGTAGAAACATTGGCAAAAGTCTCGACGTTGTTTATTACTGTAGGCTTTCCAAACAAACCACTTGTAGTAGGGAATGGTGGTCTTGGGCGTGGCATACCTCTTTTGCCCTCGATGCTGTGCATTAAAGCTGTTTCTTCACCGCAAACAAAAGCACCTGCGCCTTTTTTGATTTTAATTTCAAAGTCAACTCCCGTTTCAAAAATATTATTACCAACAAGGCCATATTCTTTAGCTTGTTTGATTGCTATTTCAAGTCTTTCAATCGCCAGTGGATATTCTGCACGAATGTAGATGTATGCTTTAGTGGCTCCAATAGCATATGCTCCAATTGCCATGCCTTCAATTAGTCGATGTGGGTCACCTTCAATAACAGCTCTATCCATAAATGCACCAGGATCACCCTCATCAGCATTGCAGATAAGATATTTCTGATCGCTTTTTTCTGAGTTTGCGAATTTCCATTTGCGGCCGGTTGGGAAGCCACCGCCTCCTCTTCCTCTTAGTCCACTCTTTTCAATTATATCACAAACTTCAAATGGAGTATATGAATTAATAGCTTTGATATAACTTTTGTAGCCGCCTCTAGCAATGTATTCACCAATATCAACAGGGTCAATTATTCCACAATTTTTTAGGACAAGGCGTTTTTGAGGAGCGAAGAATGGATGTTCGTTAAGGAAGTTTGCGCCTTGCCATTTTGAAGCTCCTGGGATTTCGATTTGGCCTAGTATTTCTGCATCCGGAAGTTCGAGATTAAAAATGCTGTTTAGAACTTTTTCAACTTTTTCTTCTGTAATGTTTTGTAATGCAAGCCTGTTGTGCCCTGGAAGTTGAACATCCAAAATTGGCTCAACTGCACATAACCCGATACATCCGGTTTCAATAATTTTTGCAGTGATGTTTTTTTCGTTCAGGTATTTTTTAACGGCTGAGAGAGTTTTGCCGGCTCCGGCTCCAAGGCCACAAGTACCTGATCCAACATATATTAAAGGTTCGCTGATTTTTTCATGACGTAATACAGAGATTTGCTCCAATAACTCCTTGTCTTTGGAGTTGTTGGTAAAATCTCTTAAAACATCATTTATAAGAAAATCTTTTACGGAATTATTATTTTGTACGTTCATAATTATTCTTGATTACGATAGTTTTCCAAAATTTCTTTTATTGATTCACCTGTAACTTTTGCGTGAAAATTTCCATTAATTGCAATTACAGGTGCCAATCCACATGCTCCTATACAAGCCACAACTTCAAGGCTGAATATTCCATCCCTTGAAGTTTGGCCTGATTTAACCCCGATATTCTTTTCAATTTCTTCCAAAACTGTTGCAGAGCCTAGAACATGGCATGCTGTACCCCTGCATACCTGAATATGATTTTTGCCAAGTGGGGTAAATCTGAATTGGTTGTAAAATGTGGCTACTCCAAAAATTTTGCTTGCCGGCATTTTTAAATATTTTCCAACCTCAATTACTGCTTCCTTTGATAAAAATCCGTCATGTTCTTGAATATCTTGCAGCATTGGGATGAGGCTGTCAGCACTTCCTTCGGGATAATTATTTAAGATTGATTTTATGTTTGTTTCCATAATTCTTTTTTATAACCTTGATAAGGATATTTATTTCTAAAACTATTTGAGATTGATGAAAATCAGCTGAATAGTAAGTTTTATGAACTTACTATTTTATGTGCTTCTCAACTTCTGCAGTAAGCTTTTCTGCTTCAACAGGTTTTCTGATAAAACCGTTTACTGGGAACCAATAAGTTTTTCCATCTTCTCCTTTATAGTCAATACCTGCTGTTCCGTCATTGATGTTTTTAACTAGAAGAACCTGTAAATCTTTGAAGTTTGGATCTTTTCTGTATTCGCGAGCCATTTCTTGAACTGCTGCTTTAGAAGTAACAAGTATGTCTATTGAAGATTGGATAAGGAAAGGAATGTTTTTAACTTCAGGACTGTTAAGAATTTCTTGCGCAAGTTCAAATCCTTCATAAGGAGTTGTCATCATTACATCAAGAATTGCAAGGTTTGGCTTTTCACTGCGAAGTTTTTCTAAACCTTCGGTTTTGCTCATTGCAGAGATTACTTCATAACCAGCTTTGGTTAAAACTGCTTTTACTAATGTGATAACATCGATGTCATCATCTACGATTAGAATTCTTTTTGTTGTTGTTTCCATGACTAAAGTTTTTTAGAGTTATTACTGGATTTTTTGTTTCTGAAAATCTTAGTGATTTTCTTGATGTAAAATTACTTTTGGAAAATCATACAGGTTAGAGAGTATAGTCCTGTTTTTTGATGTAATTAGCAACCGATTTTTAGGACACAAAACCGATACTTTTACGCAATTTGTTTGCACAAAAATGCAAATTGGTAATTTTCGCCAAACGCAAACAAGAGCTGAAAGCATTGTTAATTACAAGATTACTAGAGTATAAATCTTGTAATTATATTCATTCTAAATTACCAAAACCTACCCCTTATCTGCATAAAATCATATATATTTGTGCCGCATTAAAAAGTCATTTATTTTAAATCAGTTACAGCTAATATATTTAATGTATGAAAGAAAAAATCATTAGTATCATTGAGTCTTACGGTAGAACTTCGGGGCGTTTGATGGATATCTTGTTATCTGTTCAGGCAGAATTCAGATGCGTGTCAGAAGAAGCAGTAAGTCTTATCGCTTCTGAGCTAGGCGTTTCGGAAGCAGACGTAAATCAAACAAAAACCTTTTACCATTTTTTCACAACTAAACCGGTTGGAAAATATGCTGTCTACATGAACAATAGCGTAACTTCGGTTATGAAAGGCATGTACGATGTGGTTGATGAGTTTGAAAAACAGGCCGGCATTAAGTTTGGCCAAACAACTCCGGATGGGCTTCTTAGCCTTAACTATACTGCATGTATAGGGATGAGCGATCAAGAGCCGGCAGCATTAATAAATAATGTGGTTTTTACCGAGTTAACACGTGACAAAGTTAGAAAAATCTATTCTGACATGCGTGATGGCAAGCCAGTTGAAGCTATGTTTAATGAGTTTGGAGATGGAAACAATGCAAACCAACTTGTTAAAACAATGGTGAAAAACAACATTCGTAGAAGAGGTAATGTAACTCTTGGCGAATATGAAGTTGGAAAAGGCTTGACAAAAGCTTTATCAATGAGTTCTCAGGAAGTTATTGATGAAATTAAGAATTCTAATCTTCGCGGACGCGGTGGTGCAGGTTTCCCAACAGGGTTGAAATGGCAGTTTTGCTCAAAAGAAACTGGCGACAAATACGTAATGTGTAATGCCGATGAAGGTGAACCTGGGACTTTTAAAGACAGAGTGCTACTTACAGAACGTGCACATATGATTTTTGAAGGTATGGCAGTTGCCGGATATGCTATTGGAGCAAAAGAAGGTGTTTTATACCTCAGACACGAATATAAATATCTTAAAGCGTTTATGGAAAGTGTTCTTGCTGAATTGAGAAATAAGAATATTCTTGGCAATAACATTCTTGGAAAAGGATTTAACTTTGACATTAGAGTTCAATTCGGAGCAGGAGCTTATGTTTGCGGAGAAGAATCAGCTTTGATAGAATCTTCAGAAGGTAAACGTGGAGAACCTCGTAATCGTCCTCCATTCCCAGTTCAAAGAGGTTATAACGCTAAGCCTACAGTAATTAACAATGTTGAAACATTTTGCTCTGTTGTAAAAATTATTGAAAACGGTAGCGCATGGTACAGAGGAATGGGTACTGAAGAATCTGCAGGTACAAAATTGTTGAGTATTTCTGGTGATTGCAAAATGCCGGGAGTATATGAAATCGAGTGGGGTATGACAATTGCAGATATGCTTCAAATGGTTGGTGCTGAAGATGTTCAGGCAGTTCAGGTTGCCGGACCATCAGGTATTTGCTTACCGCCTTCTCAGTTTAACCGTAAAATTGCAATCGAAGACCTACCAACCGGAGGTTCAATGATTGTAATTGGTGCAAATCGCGACCTAATTAAGGATGTTGTATTGAACTTTATGGAATTCTTTGAAGATGAATCATGTGGTTCTTGTGTAACATGCCGTTCATTTAATATGATTCTCAGAAAGCAGGTTAAAAAAGTTGTTGACGGAAGAGGTATTAAATCTGACCTTGACAATATGTTAGCATGGGGTGAGATAATGAGAAAAACTAGCCGCTGTGGCTTAGGACAAACTGCTTCAAACCCTGTTTCAACAACAATCAAAAATTTCCTTGATTTATATAATGCAAGAGTTAAAGATGCTGAATATCAAAGTGATTTTGATATGCATAAAGCTATTGAAGAATCATGCGAAGTTGTTGGTCGTCCTGCAAATATTCATGAATAAATCATTAAAGTGTTAACAAAAAAATCAATATAAAATGAGTGAAAAAGTAAAATTCACAATAGACGGCAAAGAATACGAAGGTGCAAAAGGACAACTTCTTGTTGACGCTGCAGCTGAAAACGGAGTGTATATTCCGGTACTTTGCCATTGGAAAGATGTAATTCCTGCAGGATCATGCAGAATATGCACTGTAAAAGTAAATGGACGCTTTGTTGCTGCCTGTACTACTCCAGTAGAAGATGCATGTGTTGTTGAAAACAATACACCTGAACTTCAGGATATAAGAAAAGCAATAGTTGAGATGCTATTTGTTGAAGGAAACCATTTCTGCCCTGCATGCGAAAAGAGCGGTGATTGCGACCTTCAAGCGCTAGGATATCGTTATCAAATGATGGTGCCACGCTTCCCTTATGCATTTGAAAGAAGAGAACTTGATGCTACTTCTCCAAAGATTTTTCTTGAAAAGAACCGTTGCATTTTCTGTAAACGTTGCGTGCGTATGATCAAAAATGACAAAGGACAAAGCTATTTCGCATTCAAAGGTAGAGGCAAACACCTAGAAATATCTATGGATAAGAAACTTGCAGCTACAATGAGCGATGAACTTGCCGAAAAAGCAATGAAAGTTTGCCCCGTAGGAGCAATTTTACGTAAGGAAGTAGGTTTTTCTACTCCAATAGGACAGAGGAAGTACGATAATGTTCCAATCGGTTCTGATATTGAAAAATTACATAAATAAAAATGGAGGATAAAAAATGAGTAAACCAATTATAGCAACAGCTTCATTAGCAGGATGTTTCGGATGTCATATGTCTATTCTTGACATTGATGATAGAATTCTGCAATTAATAGAACTGGTTGAATTTAATAAATCACCCATTGATGATATCAAAACGTTTACAAAACAATGTGATATTGGAATCATTGAAGGTGGATGCTGCAATTCTGAAAACGTTCATGTTTTGAAAGATTTTAGAAAAAATTGTAAGATTCTTATTTCTCTGGGCGAATGCGCAATTATGGGCGGTCTTCCAGCAATGAGAAATGGAATCCCTGTTAAAGAATGTATAGAAGAAGCATATCTTGATGGACCAACTGTTGGTGAAAATAAAGAAAGAATATTGCCTAATGACGAGGAGCTTCCAATTATACTTGATAAGGTTTATCCTTTACACGAAATCGTTAAGATAGACTATTATTTACCTGGATGTCCTCCAAGGGCCGACTTGATTTGGAAAGCAGTAGTAGCACTTGCAACAGGCGACGAGCTGAACATTCCTTATGAATTAGTTAAATTTGATTAAAAAAAAAGTGAAATAATGGCACAGAAAGTAACAATAGAACCTGTAACCAGAGTTGAAGGACACGGAAAAGTGACCATTCATCTCGATGATAATATGAATGTTGCGCAAACACGCCTTCATATTGTTGAATTCCGCGGATTTGAACGTTTTGTACAAGGACGCCCTTATTGGGAAGCTCCGGTATTAGTGCAGCGTTTGTGCGGTATTTGCCCTGTTAGCCACCATCTTGCTGCTGCAAAAGCTCTTGACGTAATTGTTGGGGCTGGCACAGGACACGGTCTAACTCCAACTGGTGAAAAAATGAGAAGGTTAATGCATTATGGACAAATGTTCCAGTCGCATGCTCTTCACTTTTTCCATCTTTCTTCTCCTGACTTCTTACTTGGTTATGATGCAGACCCTGCAATTCGTAACGTAATTGGTGTTGCAATTAATTTCCCTGAACTTGCTACTCAAGGTGTTTTGATGCGTAAGTACGGTCAGGAAGTTATTCATTATACCGCTGGTAAAAAGATTCATGGTACCGGTGCAATTCCTGGTGGAATTAACAAAAACCTTACTATTGAAGAACGCGATATTCTTTTAAAAGGTGCGGATCCTCTTAATGTAGATAAAATGATTGAATGGGCTGATTCAGCTGTTCAGTTTTTCAAAGATTACTACATGAAAAATCGCGAATTTGTTGATAATTTCGCATATTTCCCATCAAATCACTTAAGCCTTGTTAGAAAAGACGGTGCTCTTGATCTTTATCATGGTGTGCTTAGAGCTGTTGATACTGATGGTAATAAGATTCTTAATGATGTTGATTATCAAGAATATTACAAGTATATAGAGGAAGAAGTAAAAAGCTGGAGCTATATGAAGTTCCCTTATCTGAAGCATCTTGGAAAAGAAAAAGGTTGGTATCGCGTAGGACCTTTAGCTCGTTTAAACACAGCTGACTTTATTCCTACTCCTTTAGCTCAGAGAGAGTTCGAAATATACAAAGCTCATACTAATGGTAAGCCAAACAATTATTGTTTACACACCCATTGGGCAAGATTAATTGAACTACTTCACTCTGCTGAGGTTATTAAAGAATTATTACTTGATCCAGATCTTCAAAAAAATGATTTAGTTGTTAAAGGAACAAAAGGTAACGAAGGCGTTGGCTTAATTGAAGCTCCTCGTGGTACTTTATTCCACCACTACAAAATCAATGAAGATGATCAGATTACTATGGCAAACCTTATCGTATCTACTACAAACAACAATGAACCGATGAATAAGTCTGTTAATTTTGTTGCAAAGCATATGATGAATGGTCAGAAAGAAATCACTGAGCCTATGAAAAATGCTGTTGAAATTGCAATCAGAGCTTACGACCCATGTTTAAGCTGTGCAACTCATGCATTAGGTAAAATGCCATTGGATATTAAACTTTATGGACCAAATGGTGAAAAATTAGATCATTACAGATCTTAATATCTGATTGATTTTATGGAAAAGCCCGTCAGTTTTGGCGGGCTTTTTTTTATTTTTTTGCGAACTTTGCGTGGAACTTTTTGTCAATAGAGGATCAAAAAATAAGTACTTCACAGTTTCATGAGATGCCTCTGTTCAATAGGGATAATATTTAATATTTATGTAAACTTTTTGTAATTTCACCGCCTGGATATTCCGGAGCATATTGACCCCTTAAAAACCGGATAATTATTATCAAATTTAGAAAAAATTTTCTGACATTCCGGCAGATACTGACCCCCTTAGATTTGAATAGGTTTTATTTTCTTAGAGGTTTATAAACCTCTAAATTTTAGAACAGATGGCTGGAAAACCAAAACCTATGAGGCTGATTAAACAATTACTGCAAATGCATGAGAAAGGCAAAGGTCGAAAAACCATTGCCAGAACTCTTGGTATTAGCAAAGCCACAGTGAAGAGTTATTTAGAGAAATTTTCAGCTCTAAATCA
>JAGXRQ010000060.1 GCA_018335675.1 Bacteroidota bacterium
AAAACGAACAGGCTCTCCTCCAATAAATTTGCAGTATAACCTGCAATTTATATAGGGGGTGGCTTTTAAAAATAAAATCATAATGCCTGTTTATCTGGTAGTTACGTTTGAAAAAGAATAAAATTACTTTTTAGTCGGATAATAGTGAAAAACAATAAAACAAATTATTTACGGATGAAAAAAAAGATTGCAGTAGTAGCCGGCGGAGACTCAGGTGAATATGAGGTTTCGATAAGAAGTTCCAAGAATATTGTTAATTCATTAGACCATGATAAGTTTGAACCATACTTAATAGTAATGAGAAATACTGATTGGTCGCTGCATCAAAATGATGGGAAAATATTAAATGTTGACAAAAACGATTTTTCTGTAATTATTAATGGAGAAAAAATAAATTTTGATTGTGCATTTATTACTATACATGGTACACCCGGAGAAGATGGCAAACTTCAAGGGTATTTCGACTTGATGAGAATACCTTATACCAGCGCCGGACAATTACAATCGGCAATAACTTTTAATAAGCATTTTGCCAATCAGTTGGTTGCTCATTGGGGGTTTCCGGTTGCCCGGAATTTAAAAATAAGAAAAGGCGAAAATATATCTTCAGATTATATTCTGGAAAATGTTACTCTTCCGGTTTTTGTGAAACCTAATAAAGGGGGCTCCAGCCTTGGGACTACCAGAGTTGATTTGAAAGATGACTTAATTAGGAATATCAAGTTGGCTTTAGAACATGATGATGAGGTTTTAATTGAAGAATACTTGCCGGGAACAGAACTTACTTGCGGCACAATTAGATATAACAATGAAATTAGAACATTTCCGGTTACGGAAATTGTAAGTAAAACAGCAAGTAAGTTTTTCGATTATGAAGCTAAATACACAAAAGGTGCTTCTGATGAAATTACACCGGCTAGAATATCTATTGAACTTTCAAATAAAGTTCAGCAGTCTTCCAAGTTTCTTTATGAAAAGTTTGAACTGAGCGGCATAGTCAGATTTGACTACATTTTTTGTCGTGATATTTTGTATTTTCTTGAAGTAAATACTGTCCCGGGTATGACTGACGAAAGCATTGTCCCTCAGCAAGCTGCTGCTGCAGGGGTGAATATAACCGAGCTTTTCTCAATGACAATCGAGGATGCAATGAACAAATTAAAGACTGTTTAAAAAATCGACAAGCTTTTTTACTGCTGCTGACCTGTGACTGAGAAGATTCTTTTCTTCCATAGTCATTTCTGCAAATGTTTTGTTAAATCCATTTGGAATAAATACAGGATCATATCCAAATCCATTTGAACCCTTCTCTATATCTATAATACGGCCATTCACAATTCCTTCAAAATAATATTCTTTGTTATCCAAAATTAGAGATATGACAGTTCTGAACCTTGCATTTCGATTGGCTTTGCCGGAAAGCTCATTTATAAGCTTTTTAATATTTTCTTTATCTGACTTTGATTCTCCTGCATATCTGGCTGACATTACACCGGGTTTTCCATTCAGTGCTTCAACCTCCAACCCTGTATCATCTGCAAAACAATTAATGCAAAATCTATTATAAATGTGACGGGCTTTTGCTAATGCATTTTCATGCAATGTATCAAATGGCTCAGGGATTTCATCAAAAAAAGCAACATCGTCAAGGCTTACCAATTCGATGTTGCTTTTAATTATGGATTTTATTTCCCTAAGCTTATTAATGTTGTGAGTTGCAAAAATAAGCTTCATCAATTATTTCATTTCTATTAATACGAATGCCTTAGGCACCATATCTCCTAATTTGACATTGATCGATTTTATATGTCCGTCAAAAGGAGCAATTATGATATTTTTCATCTTCATTGCTTCTAGTATAAGAAGTTCTTGTCCCTCTTTTACCTCATCTCCCTTTTTTACAAAAATCTCAGGAATGCTGCCGGGCATAAATGCTTTTATTAATTTAGGATTTCTCGGAACATAAGGCTTTCTTTGAGAGTGCATTTTATTATGTAAAGTAATATATGCAGCATCATCTATAACCAATTCCGAATAAATGATTTCCTCTTTTTCTATTGTTTTTTTCGTTTTAGCCATTTTCTAGTTTTAATGATTCTTATAAATCTTAAATCTTACAAATCTTAAATCTATTTTGCCCCCCAGCCCCCTAAAGGGGGAGCTACAGAATCTTGTCCACTATCCACTATCCACTTAGCACTTAGGACTCAGGACTCAGGACTGTTTACAAATCTTCAATCCTAAAACGGAGGAATACCATGCTTTTTAGTTGGAATCAACTGCTCTTTTGTTGCAGAAATCTCAAGTGCATGAAGAACAAATTTTCTTGTATCATGTGGTTCAATTACTGCATCAACATAACCATGGGCGGCTGCAACATAAGGATTGGCAAACTTCTCCTTATACTCTTCAACTTTTTTCTTACGCATCTCCTCTGGATTCTCAGCATTTTTTATTTCACTTCTGAAAATAATGTTAGCAGCTCCTTCAGGACCCATTACTGCAATTTCAGCTGTTGGCCAAGCAAACACAAAATCCGCTCTTAAATGTCTAGAACACATTGCTATATATCCACCACCGTATGCTTTTCTTAATATTATAGTAACTTTTGGAACGGTAGCTTCAGAGTATGAATAAAGAATTTTTGCACCATGACGTATTACACCTGCATGTTCTTGGTCAATACCAGGTAAATAACCCGGAAGGTCAACCAAAGTAACAAGTGGAATATTGAATGCGTTGCAAAAACGAATAAACCTAGCTGCTTTATCAGACGAGTCAACATCAAGAACACCTGCCAGAACCATTGGCTGGTTGGCAACAAATCCAATTGTTTGTCCGTTCAATCTTCCAAACCCAACTACCATGTTAGCTGCAAATAGCTCCTGTACTTCAAAAAACTCGCTATTGTCGGAAATTGATTTTATAACGTCTCTTACATCATATGGCTGCCTAGGATCGGCCGGCATAATTTTGTCAATCTTAAACTCTTCAGTTTTAGGTGCTTTCTTTGGAAATGGTTCAGCTTTTTTAGAATTATTCCATGGAATATATGTTACAAGCTTTTTTATTTGCTGGAAACATTCTGCTTCACTTTCTGCAAAGAAATGAGCATTTCCTGTAATTTCAGAATGAACTCTTGCCCCTCCAAGCTCCTCCATGCTAATCTCTTCTCCGAGTACAGATTTTATAACTTCAGGACCGGTAATAAACATCTTGGAAATCTTGTCTACTACAAACACAAAGTCTGTTAGAGCAGGCGAATATACAGCACCACCAGCGCAAGGACCTAAAATTACCGAAATCTGAGGAATTACTCCGGAAGCCTGAGTATTTCTAAAGAATATCTCTCCATAACCTGCCAAGGAATTAACTCCTTCCTGAATTCTAGCTCCACCTGAATCATTAATTCCAATTATTGGAATTTTAAGATTCATTGCTAAATCCATAATCTTAGTGATTTTACGCGCATGCATCAAACCTAATGAACCTCCTGCTACTGTAAAATCCTGAGCATAGATACAAACAGGATAGCCACTAATGGTGCCGGTACCGGTTATTACACCATCGCCAGGAAGCTGCTTCTTATCCATGTCAAAATCCTTTGCTGCATGTTCAACAAATAAATCGTATTCATGAAATGAATTGGGGTCAAGCAATGAAATAATCCTTTCTCGGGCTGTCATTTTTCCCATTGCTACTTGTTTTTCTATCGCCTGAGCGCCACCACCCTGCAATGCGTCCTGCATTCTCTTTTTCAGATCAAGAGTTTTTTGCTTTATTGACATAATTTTTTTTGTTATATTAAACTATTGAATTTCTTAAATATCACAATATTAGACTTTTACCTGATAGGAAAATTGTATTAAAAAAAAGTCCAAAGTAATAAAAAAAAAATGAAAGAATAGCCGTTTTTATAAACCATTTTTTTTATTCTTGATTATGCTTATACAATATTATACATGTATAATGTCTGGCTAACACTACTCTTAAGTTTATCTAAAAATCGCATTTACATGGGATGTCAGATGCAATATTTATATAAACATACTGCTGCATGTTGTTTTTTTTCATTTTTTTTCATTAAATTTGTTTTGCATTATAAATATTTCCTATATTTGCTGCATAAAATATGAGTTGAAATCAACAAAACTCCTTAATTTTAAACTTTTAATTAATTCATTAACTAAAACAAAAAAAATCATGAAGAAAATTTTTACATTACTATTGGTTTTCGTTGCGGCAATTACTTTTGCACAACGTGGTGCTGAAATTTCTTTGCAACAAGAATTTGATTCTCAGAACACTACTGTTCAAATTAAATCAGCTGACAAAGAAAATGAAGTAATACTTCCAGGAAACTGGGCACAGGTTACAACAGTTGGTACATACAGATGGATGAATGGCGATACTCCAATGGGTTGGATTTTTGGTAACAATGGTTATGGTGCAGTTGGTGCCGGAGCAAAATTCAACGCAACTACTCCTTATCAGATAGTTGGTGCATATTTCTGGTTCGGCGCAGCAGCCGCAGGTGCATCAGAAATCACATTCTCTGTTTATGAGTTTGCAAGTGATGCAGTTGGCGATGTTATTGCCTCTAAAACACTTACTCTTGACGACCTATGGGCTCTTCCAACTTCAGGTGCTTCTCCAAGTGCATACGAAGATGCATTCTATTTTGAATTTGATGCTCCTGTTTCTGTTTCAGGTATGTATTTCTTAGGTTTTGACGCTTCTGGCGTTACCTGGGGTGCGCATGGCGACGGTGTAGGCTTAGGATCTAACACTATTGGTTCAGGTGGCGGCGGCGCTGGCATTGCTTATATTCTTCACACAGATGACGGATGGGAACCAGCTACAGCTTGGAATGCTGCTCTTAACCTTGACCTTGGAATTTTCCCTGTTGTTACTTACGGACCAAGTGATTATCATGAACTAACTCTTATTGTTAACATGACAGGTGCTGTTGCTGCCGGTGATGTTACTTTCGACCCTGCTGTACATGATGTTTATGTATCAGGTACTTTTGCTGGTTGGGCACAACCTGGTTCTGACGAAGCTTTCAAACTAGAACCTGTTGTTGTTGCTAAAGAAGGTGGTCTTTATGACTTCTTCGAAAGCTGGGAAGCCTATGCAGACTGGACTGTTGCTGGTGGTGATGCTGCCGGAACTAACTCTCTAGGAGCTTGGACTGTTATTAACAATAAAGCAGGTACCAACAACTGGGGTTCTGCTGATTATACTTTTGCTGGCGAAGGTACAGATTATGGTTTGATTATTTTCAACCCTACAACTTCTGATCCTGCTGCAGATGCACATACTGCATACGATGCTGTTAAATATGCTGCTTTCACTCAGGCTAATGTTCTTGGAGATGACAAATGGTTAATTTCTCCTGCATTTGAAGTTACTGCAACTTCTGAACTTTCTTTCTGGGCAAAAGCTTGGACTCACGCTTACGGTGCTGAAAGATTCAAAGTTCTTGTTTCTACTTCAGGTCCTGCTCCAGCAAACTTTACAAAAATTTCTGCCGGTGATTATCTTGAATCAGCTACTGATTGGACTGAGTATACATTTGACTTAAGCGAATATGATGGTGAAACTCTTCATTTTGCTATTCAATATGTATCTTATGATGCTTTCTTCTGGTGTATAGATGCTATTACTGTATCTGACGTAGTTGCTCCAACTGAGTATTTCTATACAATTACTCTTAATGTTGAAGAAGGAACTCATAATTACAAGTATTTCCTAGTTGAAGGTGCTCCATCTTGGGACATGGGAGAATGGGCAGGAGATCCAAACCGTACGATTGTTGTTACAGAAGACATGACTCAAGAAGATGTTTGGGGTTACTGTGAAGATTGCGTTTCTGTTCCTGTTGTTAACGTAAACGAATTCGTAGTATATCCAAATCCTGCTCGCGACATTATCAATGTTGTTTCAGGATCTCAAATCAACAATGTTAGAGTATTTGACCTAAGCGGAAGATTAGTATTCAGCCAGTCATACAATGCTAACCAAGTTGTTCTTGATATTAACAACTTCAAAAACGGATTATACATTATGCAAATCGCTACTGGCGAAGGCATCCAAAATGTAAAATTCAGCGTTGTGAAGTAATATCAATACTGAAATAAATAAAAAAGGCTGGTACATTGTATCAGCCTTTTTTTATTTTAAGTCCTGAGTCCTGAGTCCTGAGGAATAGCGAGCGTCATCTCGAGCGTCAGCGAGAGATCCGGTTGTTAAGCGCTCATCGACGGGATCTCTCCCTTCGTTTCACTTCGGTCGAGATGACACATTTTCATTCGCGGTGGCTTCGAGTTCCTCAGCCACCATGCTCTCGCTCTCAGCCCTTCGCAATGTCACCCGCATATCACCATTTCCTATCACGTTTCTGTCACTCTACTGTCACTCTTCTGTAACTCTTCTGTAACTCTACTGTAACCCTACTGTAACTCTCCTGTCACCCAATCTTAACCCATTTAACTACTCTTACCTCAGCATCAGTTTCAATAATAATGAAATACAAACCTGGAGTCAATGGATAATTATTTATATCTCTAACTATTAAACTTTGGGTAGCGTCTTTTAAAAATTCAGCTACAATAACCCCTGTAGATGAAACAATTTTAATTCTGGCATTAGAAATATTGTCGGGAAAGCTTATTGTGATAATTCCATCCGAAGGGTTTGGGAACACTCTTATTTCACTTTCATTATATTCATTTATAGAAACTGGATCGTAAGGCTTAAATACTGCCGTTAACTCATAGTTTTCTTCAGGCATTATAAATTCATACTTACTAGAGTTATGTATGCTGTCTGATAAGTTTCTCCATTCTAAAAACCTATAACCAACATTTGGGTATGCTTCAACAAAAACTTTTTCACCTGCAATGTACTGCCCAAAACCGTAAACTTCACCCGAATTAGATGGAAACAAAGCCAAGCTCAATTTGTAAGTGTCATTTGCTGCTTCAAATATTTCAATCATATCTATTGTCGCATATGCACCTTCTTGACCATTGAAAACAAAAGCAATTTTAATTACTTCTCCATTAAAAAGGCCTAAGTCTATAATTACGTTATTCCATTCAGATATTTTTAAATTAAGATGTTCTGAGTATGATGAATAATCCCAATATTTTACAAATGAATTATTGTTTTTACTTATATAAACTTCTAGATTAACATTGTTTTTTTCCAACTGATTGTCTTCTAAAATATAACTGAACTTCAGAGCAGGTTTATTAATTTCTGTAATATCAATTTTAGGAGTTACTAGCCAATTACCAATTTCATTGTTTTCATTTGGAATTTCTGTATAAATGAAATATCTTCCATTTTCGGGCATAACTGCAATATTGCCAGATTGATAATAATCTAAAGCAAACCATGAGTTTAGAGGTTCTGTGTGCCAGCACTCAGGGAGATCTGTTGTTTCAAAAGCCTCAAAATATGGGAAATTGCTAATTGTCTCTTCACAGAAATCTCCGTAGAATAGCAATACTTTATTAGATGCTTGAGATTCTACATCGCCATGATATACCGCTGTAATATAAAACACATCATATTCATTAGCTTCAGTGTCGACAGAAAATACATAAGATAATTGCGGATTCTCAGATACATTAAATAAGTATGACATTACGTCATTTTTATAAAGCTTATAAAATAAAGGTGTATTTTTCCAATTAATAGGAGCATAACCTTGAGATGCAGACAAAACAGTCGTAGAATCAAGCACTTTTGATTTTTCGAATAAAATCTCCTGATGTTTAAACTGAGAACCTTCCACATAAATACCTGTTATATATACACCTTGATTATACTCATTACCTTCAGGTTTCCAGCTCTCATTATTTCCATAAAAAGACAATCCATTTCCAAGGTTTACCATATTCATTGCAGAGGAAGGGTGCCCGCTGCTGTGTATAGGCTGAACACAAACATAAAATTTATTATTAAATGTTATAGGGTAGATCATTTCATGAATTACTTCATTTAATTTATCAGCCAGTAAAATTGGCGACTGATATACCAAATAATAGCCGGTATGGTCATAAATTTTAAAACGGAAAGTATTTCCAAGCCATGGATTTGATGGCAATTCAGAAAACAAGTGCGACAAATGGGTTACTTTTGCCGGATAAGAAAACCCCAAAACAGAAGCATCAAAAACAGTTGCTCGTTCCGGACCGCTCCAGCTAACATTAGTATATGTTTCTGAATAAACGTGCCAGCCTTCTCTGTTAGGAATTTGCCCTGGTTTCATCCATTTAAGCTCAACTTGATTCTCACTTATAAAATCAGCTTTTACAAATCCGGGTGGTGGGTAATTCTCGAAATTCGGATCCCATCCCTGAAGTTCAGTAACCTCGGTGTTGTTTGGGTCTAAAAAACATGAAAGTCTTTCGCTGCAAATCATTCCATTTTTATCCCAATGATGGCTCATTTTTCCATAGAAGTCGGGGAAGGAGGGAGTTGAGCAGCCGGATGCACCACCTGATAAAGTTCCAATAATAAATCCATTAGAGTCGAATATTGGAGAGCCGGACGACCCCCCTTGAGTAACACCCCATCCATTTTCGGTTTGCGACCATGTTACCCTCCAGGCTGCATTATCTGCCATCTGTTGTCCGCTAATAACAGGTGAAGCTGATATCAATGTCTGAGTATATGTAGATATTTTTTTTGCATCACCCGCAGGGTGATGAATAGTTACCCCTGAATTTGAAGGAATATCTAATCTGTTCCATCCATTAAAATAAACATTATATGAAGGAGGTGGACTTTGAATAAGCTT
The DNA here is from genome assembly GCA_018335675.1 of Bacteroidota bacterium. Taxonomy (GTDB): domain Bacteria; phylum Bacteroidota; class Bacteroidia; order Bacteroidales; family UBA7960; genus PWND01. The sequence continues at coordinate 8,816 of JAGXRQ010000060.1, forward strand.
AAGTAGTTTGAAATCAGATCCGAAAAGCATAGGACCTTGCGACATTAAGAGGCATCCATATAATACTTTAAAATCCGGATTTCCTATATTGTCACAAACAGGCCTTTCAAAATTGAAATAAAACTGCCACAAACCCATATCTTCGGGTGTAGCATTTTTCCCGCAATGAGCTGCTGTAAGAAAGTAAGGAGTTCCATCCTGAAGTGTGTTGTTTACAAGTGAGCCTGTGCACCAATAATAGCTGCTTCCAACCCTCATTAGCATTCTTGCAACGCCTCTTTTTTGATTTTGCCAAATTGTCCCTTCCTCGCAGTTGATATTTACTTGGCACGGACCCGAATTACCCAAGTTTTTTTCTTTAAAAATATCAATGCCTGCCTCAGTTATATGAATAATCTCAGTAATAGTAAATGATGAAGAAATATTTGAAATATCTTCAGCTTTTTCAATAAATTCTATAATAATTGCATCGCCCGCAATTAGCTGACAAGATAATATATTAAAATCGTTATTGTTTTTATAATTGAATTCTCCTATATAATGGCTGGCATTTCGGTTGTATATATTGATTGCTGCAGTTTCTGAAAGATTAAAGTTATTAAAAATCACTCCAATTGCATTTGCATCAGGCGACTCTATCATAATTCTCCAGACAAAATGGTTTTCTCCGAGTATTTCCCAGCTACCACTATTATTAATGTCGAGTTGTGTTTTTATAGAAAATCCGGCGTACATAGTTTCTCCTGCTTGAGGAGTGTAATTTGCATGGTATTCCCTCTCCTTTAATTGATTTTCATTTAGTTTTAGAATTACTTTATGATGTTCAAGTAACTTATGTTGATTTTGTGTTATTGCAAAATCATATCTTGAAGTATGTTGTATTTGAGAATACAGCCTAGAAAAAGTTATTGTTAAAACAAATATTGCGATAAAAACTATTGGGAGTTTTTTATACATAAAATATTAATTTTCTGAAGTGTAAAAATACTCAATAGTCAAATAAAAACTGAAATAAATGTCTTTTTTTTGACAATAGTTTTAATTATTTTTATAAATAATTAACAAGTTGTATTTTCTTCGTAAAACATTGACCTTCAATAAAAAAAACAAAAATTAATTAGAAATAATATTATACACCTACTTTTATAAACCAATGTATATCAGTTATTTATTAAAGAGAAGATGTTGACTTAAGTCTAAAACCCATAAAAAATCAAGCATTTGGTTCAAAAACTTATGTGTAATTCAAATTATTTACTAATTTTGGACGATATTTTAATTATTATAAACAACATCAATTAACTAAAAAACGAAACAATATGAAAAGAATCTTTATTATTGCTGGGATTCTATTGTTTGCTTTCTGTAATTTAACAGCTTTTGGGCAAACAATTAGAATTTCAGGGACAGTAACTGATGCTGCTGACGGCAGCGGAATTCCAGGTGCTTCGGTAGTTGTAAAAGGCACCACAGTTGGTGTTATTACTAACATAGATGGACGCTATGAGCTAAATGCTGCTCCGACAGCTACTTTAGTGTTCTCTTTCGTTGGTTACACAACTCAGGAGATACTTGTTGACGGAAAAAACATTATTAATGTTTCTTTGGCATCAGCAATGATTGGTCTGGAAGAAGTTATAGTAATGGCTTACGGTACTCAGAGACGTGACGCTATTACCGGCTCAGTGGGTATTGTATCAGCTGAAAAATTAGAGCAGATTCCAATCGCCAGCTTCGACCAAATTCTTCAAGGTCAGACAGCAGGTCTGTCATCTGTATCTACAGGTGGACGCCCGGGATCTCACTCTGTTATTCGCATCAGAGGTACAGGCTCTATTTCAGCAGGTAACACTCCATTGTACGTAATAGACGGAGTTGCTTTAACAGAACATACCGGAAGTATTTATGACAACCCACTTTCAGGTATCAACCCAAATGATATTGAGAACATTTCTGTTCTTAAAGATGCATCTGCTGCAGCACTATTTGGTTCAAGAGCTGCAAACGGTGTTATTATTGTTACAACAAAAAGGGGTAAAGCTGCTGATCGCTCAAATCTTACTTATAGAGGGATGTATGGAACTTCAACTCAAGCTCGTGACAATTTCAACATGATGACAACTGAACAGAAACTTCAGTTTGAAAGAGACAATAAAATCTATACTCGTCCTGACGAAGTATGGGATTCTCTTGCAACCATTAATACAAACTGGAGAGATGTTATGTTTCGCGATGCTGTAACACAATCTCATGAAATTTCTTCAAGCGGTGGTACAGGAAAAACCAACTATTTCGTGAGCGGTGCTTACTTTAATCAAGAAGGTATTCTTTACAGATCTGATTATGAAAGAATTTCTGGTAGGTTAAATCTTGACCATTATATCACTGAAAAAATCAGATTTGGTGCATCAACAAACTTAAGCTACGAAAAAAGTAATTATGCAGTTGCAGAAGGTGGTTATGGAAATAACGTTTATAACCCTATTTTTGCTGCATATTTAATGAATCCTTACGAACAACCAACTGATGAGGATGGCGAATGGATTACTCAGTTTGCTACTTACTTTGGAAACCCACGTAGAGAATTAGAATTAAACCAAGACTTTAACAATACTCTAAAAATTTTAGGTAATGTTTATGCAGAATGGGAGCCGATTAAGAATCTACAGTTCCGTTCTAATTATGGTACAGACTTCTTCGATTATACTTACGACGACTATCTGCATCCTGAATCAGTTTGGGGTACAAGCTCTAATGGTTCTTTAACAAGAGGTTTGAGAAGGGCAAATACAACTACTTTCACTACTACAGGTAGATATAACTACGTTTATGCTACTAAGCATGTTACAAACCTTATGTTAGGTTTTGAAACTACTGAGCACTATAGCGAAAGCTTTGGTGGCGAAGGTATTGGCTTTGCAAGTGATAAAGTTAGAGTGCCAAGTGCTGCATCAACTCCAAATGCATTCTTTGGATCAAAAACAGAGTTTACTGTACTTTCTTATTTATCTCAATTTACTTACTCATATGATAATAAGTATTATATGGATGCAAGTTTCAGACGTGATGGTTCCAGCCGCTTTGGTAAAGAAGTTAGATATGCTAATTTCTGGAGCGTTGGTTTGAGTTGGAATCTGAAAAAAGAAAGTTTCCTTGCTGACATTGATTTAATTAATGAAATGAAACTTAGAGGAAGTATCGGTACTACAGGTAACTATTCAATTGGTAATTACCTGCACCTTGGATTATATAGCACTTCTGTAAGTTACAACCAAGTTCCTGGCTCTGTTCCAATTCGTCCGGCTAACCCAAATCTTACATGGGAAGAAAGTGATATATGGAATGTTGGTTTGGAATTTAGAGTATTAGACAGAATTAATGCTACTGTTGAATATTACAACAGATATACCAGCTCTATGCTTCTTGGTATGCCGGTAACATTAACTTCAGGGTTTGTTACTGAAACGAGGAATATTGCAGAAATGTCTAATAAAGGTATTGAAGCTACATTAGAATTTGATATCGTTAGAACTGATAAGTTTGTTTGGGATTTCAACGGAAACTTTACTTACAATAAAAACAGAGTAGAAGCTCTTTATGGTGAAATTGAAGAACTTCCATGGGGCTCTACAATTCTACAGGTTGGATTACCTTTGGGTACTCTTTACTATAACCAATATGCCGGTGTTAACCCTGCAAACGGAAAACCATTATGGTATGACCAATATGGCAATGTAACTCCTACTCACAGAGGTGATGATAAAGTGCCACTCGAAGGAAAATCATATTTAGCTCCATATTTTGGTGGTTTTTCAAGCAACATGACATACGCAGGTTTCCAATTAAATGCATTCTTTACATACAGTCTTGATAGATGGATGTTAAATAATACTGCATACTTCCTATCAAACCAAAGTAACTTTGGTGCTTATAACCAAAATGCTGCAGTTCTTGACCATTGGAAAGAGCCCGGAGATAATGTACATTATCCACTTTATGGAACTGTTCCTCCATCTTTGTTCGACACAAGATTTATCGAAGATGCATCTTATTTGAGATTAAGAAATATTACTCTATCTTACAACTTACCATCAAAAGTATTACAGACTATAAAATTGCGTAATATTCGCCTTTATGTTCAGGGACAGAACCTTTGGACTTGGTCTGATTATACAGGATGGGATCCTGAATTCCCAGGTGCCAGTGAGTTAAATGCATATCCTGCAGTTAAAACATACACATTTGGTATTGATATAGGATTATAATAAAAGTTGGTAAAACAAGCTATATAAAATATGCAAAAAATGAAAATTTTAAAAAATATGAAAACAATCAAAATATTTGTTGCAATAGTTACTGTCTTTTTTATGACAGCTTGCGGAGATGATTTTCTTAATCTGACGCCGCCTGACGCAATTTCTGATCAAGAGGCTTTTGAAAGTCTTGAAGATTTTCAAGCCGGTCTTATTGGTGTTTATGCTACAATTAGGGGTGGCGGATACTATGGTAAAAACATGATGGTTAATTTTGACGTATCAGTTGATGATTTATACGCTGTTGAAGGATTTACTAACCAATATGGTACTCAGTATGGATGGACTCAAAGTTCAGAAACAGGTGAAGTATATTCTCTGTTCCTTACTGCCTATAGAGTAATTACTCGTTCATCTAATTTGATTAATTTCTGGCCGACTCTAAATGAAGGCACTGAAGCAGAAAGAAATCAAATTCTTGGCGAAGCAAAACTTCTTAGAGCAATGGCTCATTTTGATCTTGTAAAAGTTTATGCAAAATCATACCGTGCCGGTAACCCTGCTACTGATCTTGGTATTCCAATTGTTACTAAGGAAAACCTAGAGTTTAAAGCAAGAAATACTGTTCAGGAAGTTTTTGATTTTGTTATCGAAGAAGCAAAAGAAGCACTTTCACTAATGACTGAAAACCGTGCAGTATTTTATGTTGGACCTACTGCTGCAAATGCTTTGCTTGCAAGGGTATATCATGAAATGGGCGACTGGCCAAATGCTATTACTTATGCTTCTGCTGTAATTGCAGATACAAATTTCCCTCTATCTACAGGTAATAATTATATCGATATTTGGAGAAGAGATGCAGGAAATGAAATTATTTTCCGCACAGCTATTCATCAAACTGAATTTTCTAATGATGTAAACATTGGCTCTAATTACGTTGGTGGTAACCCACCTGTTAGCAATGTTTGGCGTATAGACTACATTCCTTCTCTTGAATTGTTAAATTTGTACGATGCTAATGATATCAGACTTACTGCATTCTATCAGGAAAATGTTTCTACTCCAGTTGGAACTCAGGTTGTTACTATTAAGTACAATCCTTTAAATCCAAATTATACTCAGCGCGGTATGAATCAGGTTAAGATTTTCCGTACTTCTGAAGCTTATTTGATTAGAGCGGAAGCTTACTCATATTCAAACGAAGGTCTTGCAAATGCTGATCTTCAAGCACTTAGAACTGCACGTATTTCAGGATATACTCACACGACTCTTGCCGGAGACGCTTTGAAGCAAGAAATCTACAAAGAAAGACGTCTTGAGTTTGCTTTTGAAGGACAGAGATTCTTTGATCTTAAGAGAAGAGAGCTTGGTTTTGCTCGTACTCCACAGCCTGGTGCTGGTCCATTTGGTAATTTAGCAATTGAAGCTACAGATTATCGCTGGATATGGCCGATACCACAGCATGAAATGGATGCAAATCCTTTGATGGTTCAAAACCAAGGATACGTTAGCGAATAGTATTTATTAACTATAGAAAAAAAAGATAATTATGAAAAAACTGATTTTAATATTCGTATTATTCTCTATTCCAATGTTTATAAGTTCTTGCGGAGAAGAACAAATTATTCTTCCTGCTGACGAATTTTTCATTGCTTTTGAAAAAGAGACTTATACAACAACAAAAAATGCTGCAAATCCTTTAAAAATTCCTGTATATATTGCAGCGGAAAGAGGTGCAGCAGTTACTGTTACCGTAGGGATTAATAGTGAAATTACTACTGCAGTTACTGGTACCGATTTTGAATTTATCAGAGGACCACAATTGAATTTCCCTATTGGTGCAGGTTACGATTCTATTATTATTCAGCCTAAAACAGGCGGAACCCCCGGTAATCTTTTGCTGAATTTATTCCTTGAAAGCAATTCTGCAGGTTATAAAATGGGATTCTTCTATGGAGAGCAAGCTGACTCTACATCACATGATAAATGTAATGTAAAGATTAATCAGTAATAAACTGTTAATCTAATATTTCAGAGCAGGATAAGATCTTCTTATCCTGCTCTTTTTTTTGGCTTGAACAAATAGTTAACAAAAGTTTAATAATACTTGCGTTTTAAAAATTTCATACTTAAATTTGATGCAGAATTCTTGTATTCTATAATCCAACTCCAGGAATTTTTTATTAACTAAAACCAAAATGACATGAAGAAGATTTACGTTTTTCTGAGTTGTATGCTACTAATCGGCTCAACTCTATGGGGTCAAGAAATACGTGTTACCGGTAAGGTCACGGATTTTAACGACGGCTCCACGCTACCGGGGGTTACCATTCTTGTAAAGGGTACAACCCAGGGTACTATTACCGATGCAAACGGTAATTATTCAATCTCAGTTAATCCGAACGGAACACTTGTGTATTCATTCCTAGGGATGACAACAGAAGAAGTTCCTGTGCAGGGCAGAACAACAATCAACATTGAGCTTATGCCCGACATTGCTACTCTGCAAGAGCTTGTTGTAACTGCTTACGGTATCTCAAGAGAGAAAAAATCTCTTGGGTATTCAGCTCAGGATGTGCTTGGAGAAAGTATTTCTGAGATTAAAAGTCAAAACCTTATCAGTTCTTTGTCTGGTAAAGTTGCCGGTGTGCAAATCACTACAGCCAGTGGTGCAGTTGGTTCATCAGCTCGTATTACAATCAGGGGTAACAGTTCGTTTACAAACAACAACCAACCACTGTTCGTTGTAGACGGAACACCCATAAGTAACTTCTCAACAGGAGCTTCTCAATGGGGTGGTGCTGACTTTGGTAATGCTGCTATGGACATTGACCCTGCAAACATTGAGTCAATTACTGTACTTAAAGGTGGTGCTGCATCAGCTCTTTACGGACAATACGCCGCTAATGGTGTTATCCTTATCACAACTAAAGACAGAAGTAAAAAATCTGAGCCAATGGGAGTTAATATCAGCAGCTCTGTTACTTTTGATGAAGTTTATATTCTTGCTAATATGCAGAATAAATACGGACAAGGATACAATGGAGGAGAATATGAGTATAGATTATATCTTCAAAATAATGGCCTTACTGAAGCAGAATACAGCTATCAACAGTATGCTTTAGATCGTGGATTCCGCTATTATAATGGTTTAGGTGGTGGAAAAAATGATGGTACTGATGAGAGCTGGGGACCTAGACTTGACATTGGTCTTAACCTCCCTCAATTCAATAGCCCTTATACTTTAGATGCAAGTGGATTGCCTATTTACGAAGCTACTCCTTGGGTATCTAATCCTAGTAATACAAAAGATTTTTTCCAAACAGGTATAACATATGATAATACTATTGAAATTTATGGTAGCACTGACATTTCTACTACCCGATTGTCGGTTTCTAACATGAATGTTAAAGGAACTATTCCCAATACGGATTTAACTAGAAATTCTGTTAACTTCTCAGGTAGTATAAGTCCTTCGAAAAAGTTCAACACTAGAGTTGTTATGAACTATGTAAACAACAATAGTGATAACCTTCCCGGAGGAGGATATGACGAAAATAACGTTATGCAATCTATCGGCGGTTGGTTTGGTCGTCAGGTTGATATGAACGCCCTTAAAGAAAATTGGGATAAAGATGATCCATTTGGAAGACCATACAATTGGAATCAAAGTTATTTCAACAACCCTTATTGGGTAGTTAATAAAAATACTATTTCACGTAACCGTGATAGAGTTTTTGGAAACATTACAATGACATATAACCTCACTAAATGGTTAAGCGTGATGGGTAGAGTTGGTAACGACTACTTTACTGAATTTAGAAAGGGAGTTATTGCTAACAGATCAATTGCCTCAACTTATGGTGGTAGTTTCTGGCAAAGCAATAGAGAAATGAATGAATTCAACGCTGATTTAATTTTCAATTTCGATTACAAATTCACTGATGACATTCGCGTTGATGGTCTTGTTGGCGGTAACTATATGGACAGATCGTTCAAAAGCTCATCACTTGAAGCTCAGGAATTAACAGTTCCTGATTTATATACAATTGGAAACGTCCGTGGAAACCCACTGACAGGAATGTACAACTATAATATGGTAAGTAATAGTGTTTTTGGCGCTATCAACACTTCATTCAGAAATTATGTATTCTTAAATGGTACATATCGTGTTGACTGGTCTTCAACTCTTCCTCAAGAATCATGGGCTTATCCATATTATTCAATTGGTGCAAGTTTTGTATTCTCAGAAGCATTCAAGCTTGAGTCTAACTCATTCTCTTTTGGTAGAATCAGAGCAAGTTATGCAAAAACAGGTATGGCAACATCTCCATACAGAATTCATCCAACATACAGAAACCGCGATCCATATGCAGGAAATACTTTGTTCTTTATTAGCAGAGAATATCCGGTATCAAATCTTGTAAATGAAGATATGTACACTTATGAAGGTGGTTTTGAATTGAGTTTCTTTAATAACAGATTAGGTATTGATGCTACATACTTTGATAACACAACTGTGAACCAATTGATTGGTGTTAACGTTCCTTCATCAACAGGATTTAACTCAATGCTTATCAATGCTGGTGAAATTCAGAATACTGGTTATGAATTATTGTTAAGACTTGGTATTCTTAGAAAATCCGGAGGATTAAATTGGGATATGGTTGTTAACTGGTCTAAGAGTAAAGATATGGTTAATGAGCTTTACGGAGATCTTGAAAGATATCAGATTTCTCGTTCTTGGGGAGCTGTTACTATCGATGCTATCCCCGGAGAAGCTTATGGTGTTATCAGAGGTATTGGTTATATCAGAGATGATCAGGGTAGAGTTGTTATCAATCCTAATACAGGTCTTCCAATGAGAACCCCAATCCCTGTAGAAATTGGAAACATTACTCCTGATTGGGTTGGAGGTGTTACAAATACATTCTCATATAAAAATGTTAACTTCAGTTTCTTAATTGATGGTAGAAAAGGTGGCGACATCTTTAGTGTCACAAAAATGTTTGGTGCATACGCAGGTGTAAGTGCTGAAACTGCTGAAGGCGACATCAGAGAAAACGGTCTAATTATCGGACAAGATGTTCTTTCAGAATGGGGCGCTGTGTTTGCAGCAACCAACGAAAGTGGTGTGATTTTATATGATGAAGATGGCTTTGCTATTGCTGGTACTGAAGAAAATGATTACCGTATTTCTGCTCAGAAATATTTTGCAGATTATTATGGAATTCATGAAGCTTCAATTATCGATGGTTCTTTCATCAAACTAAGAGAAGTTGCACTTGGATATACTCTTCCTAAATCACTTGTTAATAGAGTTGGTTTTGCAAAAAGTATTTCTATCTCATTAATTGGTAGAAATCTAGCACTACTTTATACAGACAAGTCGAATAATATTGGTATTGATACTGAAACTGCCTTTGGTATTGGCAATGACGGTCTTGGTCTTGAACAATATCAACTACCACCCGCCAGAAGTATTGGTTTTAGAATTAACATCAGCTTATAAGCAATTATAAAAACATACATATCATGAAAAAGAAAATAATAATTTTATCAATAATTGCCGGGTTTGCTTTAGTATTTTATTCCTGCACAAAGAACTTTGAGGAAATAAATACTGACCCGAACAATCCGCTTGACGCGCCCTCAGCCAATGTTATGGCTCATGCTATTTTCAACTTTACATGGAACTATTTTGATCCATGGGGAGATATGAACGAACCTTCATCATACTCAGGTCAAATTACTAAAATTCAATATATTGATGAAGCACGCTACCAGTATCGTGAAAGTGTTGTTAATATGCTTTGGAGAGCATCTTACAATAACATAAACGATATGGAAAAAGTAATTGTTAAAGAATCATTGGAAGGTGGAAATCCTAATCTTGTCGGAATGGCAATGGTTTGGAGAGCTTACATGTATCTTGTCACAACAGACAGATGGAAAGATATTCCTTATTCAGAAGCATGTAGGTTGCCTGAAATTACACTTCCAAAATACGATTCCCAAGAATCTATTTACAACGATCTTTTATTGCAATTAAAAGATGCAAATGAATTTTTCACTACTGCAGCTGCTTACAATGTTGGAAGTACTGACATTCTTTTCGCAGGAAATGTTACAAAGTGGAAAAAGTTCTGCAACTCTTTAAGATTAAGAATTGCTATTAGAGCATCAAGCGCCGACTCAAATTTGGCAAAACAACATATTGAAGAAATTCTTGGAGATTCAAGTAAATATCCAATTTTATCATCTAATGCTGAAAATGTATTCCTATGGTGGCCAGGAACTCAACCTTATGTTGAGCCATGGCAACAAGATAGAAATACTAGAGATGACCATGCAATGTGTGAAACTTTGATTGATATGCTGCTTGATTTGAATGACCCAAGATTGCCAATTTATGCAAAACCTGCTCAAAGCGATGGTCAATACAGAGGTCTTGTACATGGTGCTACGCCGGGTTCTTTTGATAGAAAAGACATAAGTAGAATTGGCAGTATATTCAGAGATAATCCTGCCGGGTTCTCTCCGATAATGAGATACTCTGAAGTGCTTTTCATTATTGCAGAAGCTGCACATAAAGGGTATAATACCGGAGGTGTTACAGCTGCTCAAGCTTATGAGGCCGGTGTTATAGCGTCTATGACTGAGTATGCAGTTGTTGCAGCAGATTATGATGCATACCTTGCTCAGGCAGATGTTAATTGGGATGGAACAGGTAGCTTAGTTAAGCTGTATCAACAGAAATATATTTCTCTTGTTAAGAATGGACAGGAAGCATGGGCGGAAACTCGTCGTACTGACTTCCCACTTATGGGACCTGCTCAAGCGTCTGTTTATCAAGGACATAATCGCCAACCTTTCCGTTATCCTTATCCAACAGATGAAATCAACCTTAATTTTGACAACATTGAACCTGCAATGTCAGGTATTGTTGACCAATTCTGGGGACAGCAAATGTGGTGGGATAAGAGAACAGGCGTTAATTAGAAGGTTTTATTATTCCTTTAATGAAGCAAGGGCTGGGTGTTTTACCGGCCCTTGCTTTCTTGTTTATACTACTTAAATTTGGAATTGATTTTTTAAAACTATATATTTGGCCTGGAAAATACCACACATAGCAATTTATATTTTTTACTAACCAAAATTAAATCAACATGAAGAGAATTTACATTTTTCTGAGTTGTATGCTACTCCTAAGCGCAACTCTTTGGGCTCAGGATATTCGTGTGACAGGTAAAGTCACCGATTCCATGGATGGCTCAACACTTCCCGGTGTTACTATTTTAGTAAAAGGGACTACACAAGGAACAATTACCGATTCAAATGGTGATTATTCTATTACTGTTAATCGTAATGCAACTTTAGTATTTTCTTTTATGGGAATGGTTGCTGAAGAAGTTGCAGTAAATGGACGTAATATTATAAATGTTGCAATGATGCCAGATGTTGAAGTATTACAAGAATTTGTTGTAGTAGGTTATGGTGTGATGCAGAAAAGAGATGTGTCCGGATCTATTGCCTCAATCAGTGGAGATGCTATCAAAACTATTCCTATTCAGAGTTTTGACCAGGCCCTTCAAGGTAAAGCTGCAGGGGTAAACATGACTCAGCCTAATGCATTATTAGGTAACCCACCTGTAATTAGGATTCGTGGTTTCAATTCAATTTCAGGAAGCTCTAGCCCGCTAATTATTGTTGACGGTATTCCAATTTTTACCGGAGAAATGGGAAGAACTTCAGCAGCGGTAAACCCACTTGCCGACATTAATCCATCAGATATTGAATCAATTGATGTCTTAAAAGATGCTTCTGCTACTGCAATTTATGGTTCACGTGCTGCAAATGGTGTTATTATTATTACTACCAGAAGAGGTAAAGAAGGTGATCTTAAAGTTAATTATGATGTATCTACAGGTTGGTCAAGTCCTTATCGCCTTTATAATATGGCTAATGCAGAGCAATATGTTCATATAAAAAACACAGCAAGAGCTAATGCCGGATTGGCAGATGCTTACTTCCTTGCTTATGATTCTGATGGAAAGCTAATTGACACCAACTGGGCAGATTATGTTTACAGAACAGGATTCCAACATTCACATAGTCTTAATATTTCCGGTGGAACAAGCAAAACATCTTATATGTTTGGTGCGAATTATTCAAATATTGAAGGTATTCTTAAAACCAATGATTATGAGAGAAAAGGTGCTCGTATGAATATTGACCATAAAGCAACTAAGTGGTTAAGTTTTGGTGCTAATGTTAATTATACAAATACTTTTATCAACTCACCTTCAAGCGGTTCCTTGCCTGGTGGCCAGTTTCATACATCGGGTGCAGGTCGTTTAGCTTTCGTAACAGCTCCTAATGTTCCTGCATTTTTAGAAGATGGTTCTTATAATATAAATTGGGATGGTAATACCGTTGGAAGATTAGAAAATCTTCAGAACGTTGGATTTTTTCACCCTGTTTATTTGCAGGATCATAATTATGCAAACTCTCAAGGAGATAGGATAATAGGTACAGTTAATTCAACTCTTAACTTATTTAAAGGGTTATATTTTAGAACAGTATTTGGAATTGACTATAACAATCTTGAATCTAAACAATTTTGGAATGCAGAACATGGTGATGGCGTAACCAGAGGTGGCGATGTTTTCAATTATTTCGACAGAAGAAATCGTTGGAATTGGACAAATACATTAAACTATATGTTTACTGCTGCAGAAAAGCTAAATGTTAATATGCTAATTGGTTCTGAAGAACAACATACAACATGGAACGGTTGGAGTGCTTGGAGGTCGGAACTTGGAGATCCATTCTACAGAAACTTCCAGGGTACTTGGGTTACCGAAATGGCACCTCCTAGTGAAATGCTTTTTGAAGATTATTTTGTTTCTTATTTTGGACGTCTTAATATTAATTGGGCTTCAAAATATTACTTAGAGTTTAATGGTAGAAGAGACGGTTATTCCGGACTTGCAGCCGGTAACAAATTCGGTAATTTTGGAGGTGCTTCTATTATGTGGAATATCTCTAATGAAGGTTTCTTTAAAGAAAGCAATGTAGCTGATATTATTTCTGACTTAAGATTAAAAACTAGTTATGGTAAAGTTGGTAATATTGATGCTGTAAGTGCATACGCATCTCTTTCATTATATAGTGGCTCTACTTATAATAACGAATCTACATTGTATTTTGACCAGGCTGGTAATGCTGACTTAAGGTGGGAAACAAGTAAGAAGTTTGATGTAGGTTTAGCTTTTGGATTATTAAGAGATAAAATGCAGTTTGAAATAGGGTATTACCATAATAATATTGATGGTCTGGTTCTTTTGGTTCCTCAATCTCCTTCTAAAGGTATTCCCGGAAATGTTTTACCAATGAACATCGGTAGTATGTTTAATAAAGGGCTTGAATTTTCATTGACAAGCTTTAATTATGCAACTAAAGATTTTTCATGGACAACTAATTTCAACCTAACATATCTAAAGAATGAGGTAACAGCTCTTACGGATGATACGCCTTATCTTACAGGAGGTAATTCGCTTGAAACTTCAAATATAACTATGGTTGGATATCCAATTGGTATGATTTGGGGAGTTCAAACTGTTGGTGTTTGCCCTGATACTGGCCGTAGAATGTTCTTGAGATTAAATGAAGATGGAACTACTACTGTTGTTTATTATGGATTTGGAAACGCAGCTGCATGGGCTCCGATTGGTGAAAACCTTCATGGTTGGAGAGAAGCCGATGGTACAATTTCAAGACCTCTTACATTAGATGAAGACGGTGTTCCACTTGGAAGTCCGATACCAAAATATTACGGTGGTTTGGATAATACTTTCATTTTTAAAAACTGGGACTTAGGTATAGGATTAACATATGCTTATGATTTTGTTATTTATAACGGAACAGTCTCAGGACTAAGAGACCACCGTGCTGTTTGGAATTATGAAGAATATGTTTATAATAATTATTGGAGAGAGCCAGGTCAGGAAACAGATATTCCTAGACCGGTATGGGGTGATAATATTTCCAATGGAAACACTTTCGTGCAATCTCAGAATGTTGAAAGAGGAGATTTCTTAAAAGTTAGAAATTTAAGCCTTGGTTATACTATGAAGAATGAACTATTAAAAAGAGCTGAGATAACTAGTGTCAGATTATATGTTCAAGTATTCAATGCTTATACTTTCACAAATTATTCAGGTGCTGACCCTGAGATATCTTCAATGGGAGATGCCAACTTAGCTCCTGGGGTAGACCGTAATACGATACCGCAGGCTAGAACAATTGCTGTTGGATTAAATGTTTCATTCTAAAAACGAAAAGATCATGAAAAAGTTATTTAAAATATTTTTTATTATAACAGCGCTTACAATTTTTAATTCATGCTTTGATGAATTGCTAGAGCCTGTTCCCGAGACATTTATGTCTGATCTGTCTGTATTTGATTCTAAAGAAAGAATCGAATCTCAAGTAAGAGGAATTTATTCTTCTTTTAAGTCTGGTAGTTATTTGGGTGGTCGTTTTCAGGTTTATAATGATATTCGTGGAGATGATTTTCTAAATCTACAATCAAACGGTGTAACTGGCTATCAAACATGGAGTCATAACGTTGACCACCAGTCTACAGAAGTAATAACTTTATGGAGAAGCATCTATATTGCAATAAATAGAGTTAATCTTTTTATAGATGGCTTGGAAGACAATAAGGATAAGATACTAACAGAAGAAATTCTTACTCAAGAAGAATTTAATCAGTACAAAGGCGAGTCTCTTGGATTAAGAGCAATTGCTTATCATAACCTTATTCAATTATATGCACAGCCATTTAATAAAGACCCACAGGCTTGGGGTGCAATTCTACGCCTTACAGGACAAAGGTCTTCTGCTGATAATGATATGGCTAGATCTACTCTTAAAGACACATATATTCAGATTCTTCAAGATTTAGATGATGCTGAAACATTACTTCCAACTTTAACCGGCAATAATAAAGCTGAATATATAACCCGTGTTCATAAAAACACAGTTATTGCTTTTAAAACAAGAGTAAAGCTTCACATGAATGATTATGCTGGTGTTATTGAAGAAGGTAATAAAATTGTTTCAACAGCGGCTCCATTTAGTTCTCCAACCGGAGTAAAGCTTTCTTTGAACGCTAACTTCCAACAGATTTTCACAGATTATACAACACCTGAATCTATAATTTCAATGCCTATGTCGGCTGTTGAGCTTCCTGGTACTCAGAATGGTTTAGCTCATTATTTTTCTGTTTCTAAGTCAGGAATGCAAATTGGAAATAATGAATATGCAATAAATCAGGAGAGTTATTTGTGGACAAGTGGAGTTTTTGCAGATAATGACGCAAGAGTTCAGCTAGTTGACTCAGTAACTTTGCAAGGTAATGATAGAATTTTCATTAAGAAGTATCAAAATTCACCTCATTCAGACTGGGCTCCGGTTATGAGATATGCTGAAGTTCTTCTTAATCTTGCAGAAGCAGAAGCAAGAGTTAATGGATTTGGTGATGCTAGTCGCGCTGTTGCTTTGCTAAATGCTGTTTATCTTAGATCAAATCCTTCAGCTCCAGCGCTTTCAGGATTTACTACAATTGATGCATTTATTACAAGATTAATGCTAGAGCGTAATATGGAATTTCTTGGAGAAGGTCTTAAGAATATGGATATTCAGAGAACACTCGGAACTCATCGTGCAAAAGACAATGTTGAAGCTGTGGGTCCTGATAATCCAAAATATGTTTGGCCAATTTCTCAGGAAGAAATAAATACAAATCAATTGGTTCAACCTAATTAAGAATCAGTTGTTGTAAAAAAGGCTGTCTAAATTCAGACAGCCTTTTTTTATTCTAAGCTGTGTAACTGTATTGTTGGTCTCTTAACACCGGCTCAAACCCTGCGTCTAAAATAGTTTTCTTCATATCTTCAACACCCATGCGGTAATTAGCGCCGGCAGAAGAAACAACGTTTTCTTCAATCATAATACTACTCAAGTCATTTGCTCCTGAATGAAGACAAACCTGAGCAATTTCCCTTCCTACTGTTAGCCAGGAAGCCTGAATGTTGTCAATGTTATTAAGTACAAGTCTGCTAATTGCAATAAGCCTTATATATTCATCAGGCCTGAATCCTGAAACAATTCCCAATCTTTTGTTTAAAATAGTCCCCTTGTGTTGAAATGGCCAAGGCGTAAAGCTTATAAATCCTTTGGAATTTGCTGGTTTAATTGCTTGAACATCTCTAATCTTAATTAAATGAATCAGCCTTTCTTCTAGGGTCTCAATATGGCCATACATCATTGTTGCGGAAGTTGTTATTTCAAGTTTATGTGCTATTTCCATTACATCTAGCCACTCTTGTGTATTGCACTTGCCTTTTGAAATAATATTTCTAACTCTATCTGAAAGAATTTCTGCGCCTGCACCGGGTAAAGAATCTAACCCCGATTCTACCAAAATTCTCAAAACATTTTCATAACTAATTTTTTCAAGCTTTGCTAAGTGAACAATTTCAGGAGGACCAAGAGCATGAAGCTTAATGTTAGGATAATAAGATTTTATCGTTTTAAAAAGATCAGAATAAAAATTTATTCCAAGTTTTGGATGTAATCCTCCTTGCAATAGCAATTGATTGCCGCCAATTTTTTGTAGCTCGGCAATTTTGGTTCTATACTCTTCAATAGATGTTATGTAAGCGTTTTCAGATTTTGTTGAGGTGTAAAAATTGCAAAACAAACAGCCTGAGCAACAAACATTAGTAATATTGATATTTCTGTCTATAATCCAGGAAACTTTTCTGGGTATTGCTTTTATATTCCTTAGATTATGTGCTGCAGTCATCAATTCACCTAAAGATGCGTTATGCCATAATTCATTAGCATCATTAAGGGAAAGCATTTCTCCATTTAACGATTTATTTATGATGATATTTATCTTCATTTAAAAACAGTTTATCTGATTACTTACGACTGCCAACTATTTTTGTACATTTGCAAAAATTTTTCACATATGAACCTACAATTAAACAAAATTAAGCAATTACCTTCAAATCAAAACACCCTATACTTTGTCAATAATCCAAAAGAAATTGAAAAGTGTGGAATTGATAAAAAAGAAGCAGCTTTTATTACAAAGAAGTACCCAAAGGAAAAAGTTGAAACCTTTTATATCAACAGATATGGATACTGGATTGTTTTGGTTATAATTCCTGAAAAAAATAAAATTGAAAGTTTTGTAATGAATGAATACTTGAGAAAGGAAGGGCATAAGGTCTCTGAATTTCTTAAGAAGAATAAAGAAACTTTAATAAATATTGTTGGAGGAAAAACGTCTAAAGATTCAATACTCGCACTTGCTGAAGGAATTATTCTGTCAGCGTATTCATTTAAAAAATATAAAACAAAGGATAAGAAAGCTGAACTATCAAAAGTTTCGGTTTTTCATAATGAGATTTCAGCAAATGAATTGAAAGAGCTTTCCAATTTAGCTGAGTCTGTTTTTATTTGTCGTGATTTGGTTAACGAGCCCGGTGCATCGCTAAACGCGTCGCTTCTAGCCTCAACTTTCAAAGAGGAATGTTTAAAGGCTGGCATAAAGGTAGAGGTGTTAGGTAAGTCTAAAATAAAGACTCTAAAAATGGGAGGGTTGCTGGGTGTAAATCAGGGCAGTTTTAATGAACCGACATTCACTATTGCTGAGTGGAAACCTAGCGGTGCCGTAAATAAAAAGCCTATTGTTTTGGTTGGTAAAGGTATAACTTTCGATACAGGTGGTCTAAGTCTGAAGCCGGCTCAATATATGGAGGGCATGAAGAGTGATATGGCCGGTGCAGCAGCAGTTTTCGGCTGTTTAAGAGCATTAGCCCTAAACAACATTAAATTGCATGTAATAGGTTTAATGCCCGCAACAGATAATATTCCTGGTCAGAAAGCATTGGCTCCAGGAGATGTTATTACCATGGCAAATGGCAAAACAGTTGAAGTTCTTAATACCGATGCAGAAGGACGTCTAATTCTGGCCGACGCCTTGTCCTATGCTGAAAGATTTAAGCCCGAATTAGTTATTGATATTGCAACTCTTACGGGTTCAGCCTCGGCTGCTATTGGAAAATATGGCATTGTTGGCATGCAGCATAATGCGAAAAAGCATATCGATAATCTGATTAAATCTGGATTTGATGTTTACGAAAGAATAGTTGAATTTCCGCTTTGGGAAGAATATGACAAAGAAATTGAGTCTGACATTGCAGATATAAAAAACATAGGCACTTCTAGAAATGCCGGTGCAATTACAGCCGGTGCTTTCTTAAAACATTTTGTTTCCTACCCTTGGATTCATCTTGATATTGCCGGAATGGGGTTTATGGATGGCACTGAAAGTTATCTTGGGAAAGGCGGAACAGCTATTGGAGTAAGATTGTTATACAACTATTTTAAAAACAAAATGAGCCAAAAATAATAGATTCTGCTCATTTTAAATTAAATTTGTAATTCTGATTTTCTAAGCAAATTATTCTAATTATCAAATAGATAAAACAATGATTGAACACGAAGACGACATCCTGAATGATGATAGCTCTCAAAATATAATTAATTCAACTCGGGTAGGTATTACTCATGGAGATGTTAATGGAATAGGTTATGAGGTTATTATAAAAACTCTGGCTGATATAAGGGTTATGGATTTCTTTACACCCGTTGTATATGGTTCTTCGAAAGTTGCATCTTATCATAGAAAAACATTAAGCGCAAGTGATTTTACTTTTAATATCATTAAAAGTGCAGATCAGGCTAAAGATAATAAACCAAACCTTGTGAACGTTTATCATCAAGAGATTAAGATTGACCTTGGAGAGAGCACCGAAATTGCCGGACAAGTTGCTTATATGGCACTTGAATCTGCTATAGAAGATTTAAAGAAAGGACATCTTGAGGCGTTGGTTACTGCACCTATTAATAAGCAGAATATTCAAAGTGCTGACTTTAAATTTCCCGGACATACTGAGTATCTGGCTAAGAAATTTGGCGTTAACGAGCCTCTTATGCTTATGGTAAGTAATAATGTTAGAATAGGCGTTATTACAGGTCATGTGGCTCTTAAGGATGTTCCGAATATTATAACTGAAGAACTTATCTTGAGAAAAATCCGAGTGCTTAATCAATCTCTAAAACAGGATTTTGGCATTCAAAGACCAAAAATTGCAGTGTTGGGGCTGAATCCTCATGCAGGTGATAAAGGAATTCTTGGGATGGAAGAGATAAATATAATTACTCCGGCTATTAATAAGGCTTTTGATGAAGGAATTTTAGCATTTGGCCCTTATCCTGCTGATGGTTTTTTTGGGTCTTCAACATTTAAGGAATTTGAAGGAATACTCGCAATGTATCACGACCAAGGCTTGATACCTTTTAAAACTCTTGCTTTTAAAAGTGGTGTGAATTTTACCGCCGGCTTGCCAGTTGTTAGAACTTCTCCTGCGCATGGAACTGCATACGAAATTGCAGGAAAGAACATGGCCTCGCCTGATGCTTTCAGAGAGTCAGTTTACTTGGCTTTGGATATTGTTAAGAATAGAAAGATATACGAAGAAATAAATTCAAATCCTCTCAAAGCTTCATCTAAATTTGACGGGGATGATGATTCTGACAAACTAGACCTGAATTTGCTATCAGAGGCCGACGACAGTAAACTGTAATTTGTAAATCACTATGACATATTTTTCCGGCTGCTTTTCAGGAGAAATAATGGCATCTATATCCGGTAAGGTATGGGGTGAGAATTTTTCTGAAAGGTTAATCAAGCATCTTTTAATTGATAGCCGCACGCTGGTGGTCCCGGAATCAAGCATATTTTTTGCAATCCGAACTCCCAATAATAATGGGCATAAGTTTATAAATGAATTATATCTAAAAGGTGTTAGGGTTTTTGTTATCTCCGAAGATCCTCAGTTTTATTCAGACAGATTTCAGGATGCTGTTTTTATTTTTGTTGAAAACACTCTTACTGCATTACAAAAACTTACTGCAAATCATAGAAATAAGTTTTCATACCCTTTGCTGGCTATTACAGGCAGTAATGGAAAAACTATTGTTAAAGAATGGTTGTTCCAAATGCTTTACGATTCTGTAAAAGTAGTCAGGAGCCCTAAAAGTTACAACTCTCAAATAGGAGTTCCTTTATCAGTCTGGCAAATGGACGAAGGGTTTGATATTGGGATATTTGAAGCCGGCATTTCAGCCATTAATGAAATGGAAAATTTGAAGGATATTCTTAACCCCGATTATGGAATATTTACGAATATTGGTCCGGCTCATGATGAGGGGTTTGCTAATATTCAGGAAAAAATTTGGGAAAAACTTAAGCTGTTTACAAATGTAAAAGAGCTTATTTATTGCGCTGATTACAAGGAGCTTAATGAGGAAATCAATAAGTGGTCTGTTAATCACCCTAATGTTAAATTAATTCCTTGGTCAAAAAGCAATACTGAGTATAATGCTTATATAATTAAATCTGATTTAATCAATGAGGGTTTGAGGGTTGATTTTTTTATTAATAATGAAATAATAAAATTTACAATTCCTTTTTGCGATGCAATTTCGCTTGAGAATGCTTTGCATTGTGTTGTGTTTTTATTTTTAAGAGGTTATTCGGGTGATTGGATTTTTGAGAAAACAACATCTTTGCAATCTGTAGCTATGAGGATGGAGCTGAGGCAGGGAATAAATCAGTGCAGCATTGTTAATGATTCATATAATTCGGATTTACATTCATTATCTATTGCGTTGGACTTTCTTTCGGCACAGGTTCAACATCCGAAAAAATGTTTGATATTGTCTGATATTTTACAGACAGGAATTCCGGAAGATTTATTATACGAGCAAGTTGCAACTCTTCTAAAGTCTAAAAAGGTTGATAAACTTATTGGTATTGGTCCTGCAATAAACAGACAGTCATCAAAGTTTAGTATTCCTTGTGAGTTATACCCCGATACTGAATCATTTTTGCAAAGCTTTAAGTTTTCAGAGTTATTTAATGAGGCAATTCTTATAAAAGGTGCAAGAGCATTTGGTTTTGAAAGAATTAGCAATTTTATTCAACAAAAAGACCATCAAACAATATTAGAAATTAATCTGGATGCATTGGTTCATAATCTGAAAGTTTATAAATCGCTCATTTCTAGTCAGACCAAAGTTATGGCAATGGTGAAAGCGTTTTCATACGGTAGTGGCAGCTATGAAATAGCATCATTGTTGTCTAGACATCAGTGCGATTACCTCGCTGTTGCTTATGCAGATGAAGGTAAGGAGCTGAGGAATAATGGAATTACATTGCCAATTATGGTGATGAATCCTGAGATACAAAGTTTTGATATTTTACACTATCATAATCTTCAACCAGAAATATACAGTATTAGTCTTTTTGAAAGAATTGCAAGAAGTTCAAAGTTGTTTCTGGGAATTTCAGAAATAAATCCTTTCCTTGTACATGTAAAGCTAGACACAGGAATGCACAGGCTAGGTATATTGCAGGAAGATATTTTTGAGTTTTTAGATTTAGCTAAGAAAAACCCTCATATAAAGATAGTTTCAGTTTTTTCTCATCTTGCCGCAAGTGATATTCAACAATTCGATGATTTTACCAGAAATCAGATTAATGTATTTAAGCAAATGGCTGAGACAATCGAACAAGTAATAGGATATGGGGTGTTGAAGCATATTTGCAATTCTTCAGCTATAAGCAGGTTTCCTGAGGCTCATTTCGACATGGTGAGGTTAGGAATTGGTTTGTATGGGTTTGATAATCATGATAAAATAATGTCGTTGCTTAAAAATGTCAGTTCATTCAAGTCTGTTGTATCTCAAGTGAAAAAAATCAAAGCCGGCGAAAGCATAGGATATTCAAGAGCTGCAGTGGCCGAAAGTGATTTAGAGATTGCAATTATTCCTGTCGGGTATGCTGATGGCCTAGGCAGGAGACTAAGTAATGGCAAGGGTTCACTGCTTTTAAAGGGTAAACTTGCTCCAATAATCGGCAATATAAGCATGGATATGTGTTCTGTAAATGTAACAGGTCTAAATGTTGAAGAAGGAGATGAGGTGGTGATTTTTAATGATGATTTACCAATTACTAAATTAGCTGAGGATCTTGAAACAATTCCCTACGAAATACTAACATCAGTATCTCACAGGGTGAAAAGAATATATTTCAGAGAGTAATATCATTCACCCAGTTTTTTAATATCTGCTTTCCATATTGATTAAGAATACTTTCAGGATGAAATTGAACTCCTTTTACCGGATAATATTTGTGCCTAATTGCTGCAATTAAACCCAGTTTATCTTTAGCAATAATTTCAAGACACTGGGGGAAATCTCTTTCATCAATTACCCATGAGTGATATCTTGCTGTTTCAAAGCTTTCCGGACAGTTAGCAAAAAGATTATCTTTGGCAATTATATAAGTATCAATTGCCATGCCATGTATCACTTGCTCAAGATTTTTTAATTTTCCCCGATACACTTCTCCAATAGCTTGATGCCCGAGGCAAACTCCCAGAATGCTTTTGGTTTGCCCATATTTTGCAATTGTTTCGCATGTTATTCCGGCATCTTTAGGTAATCCCGGGCCCGGACTAATCACAATTTTATCAAAAAGTGCAATCTCATTTATATTTATCTCATCGTTTCTTTTTACCTTTAAAGACCATTTATTTGATATAACTGCCTCAATCATGTGATAAAGGTTGTAGGTAAACGAATCGTAATTGTCAATAATCAGTATTTTCATCTATGATTTGCAAAACATCATCAAAATTAACATTAAAACTAAATTTTTTTACTAACTAATAATTAATTCAGATATGAAAAAGATAATTAATACACCCAAAGCCCCAAAGCCTATTGGCCCATATAATCAGGCTGTAATGACAAACAATATGCTTTTTGTTTCCGGACAGGTTCCAATAAATCCTGCTACTGGCGAGTGGGCAAAAAATGATGTTTCTGAGCAAACCAGACAAGTAATGGAAAATATTAAAGAAATTTTAAAGGCAGCCGGTATGGACTTTTCGAATGTTGTAAAGTGCAGTATTTTTATTACCAGCATGAAAAACTTTCCTATTATAAATGAGGTTTATGGAAAATACTTCTCCGAAGATCACCCGGCTCGTGAAACAGTTGAAGTTGCTGGATTGCCTCTAGGAGTGGATGTAGAGATAAGTTGCATAGCAACAATGTAAAGAGAACAAACGATCATTTAAAATAACGAATGTCTGGTGTGGATAATAATTATGTTTGTCCATATTATTTGTTTTTTTATTTGCATATATTTTTATTTTGTGTTTTTATAATGTAAAAAATAATTAGTTTTGCATATTTTTATACTAAACGCAAATTAAATAGGATATGCTTACAAAAACATACGGCAGCGCTGTTCATGGTATTTCAGCAACTACAATAACTGTTGAGGTTGATGTTGCTCAAGGTGTGAATTTCTTTATGGTAGGATTACCGGATAGCGCGGTAAAGGAAAGTCATCATAGAATTGATGCCGCATTAAAGCACAACGGATTTAAAATTCCCGGAAAGAAAATCGTGGTTAATATGGCTCCGGCCGATATTAGAAAAGAGGGGTCGGCTTATGACCTCACTATTGCTATCGGAATACTTGCCGCAAGTGAACAGATTAAATCTGAAAATGTAAGCAACTTCATTATAATGGGAGAGCTTTCATTAGATGGAACATTAAAACCAATTAAGGGAGCATTACCAATTGCAATTAAAGCTAGAAAACAAGGGTTTAAAGGTATTGTGCTTCCGAAGGTAAATGCTAGAGAGGCTGCTGTTGTTGCGGAAATTGAAGTTTATGGAGCAGAAAATATTAAACAAGTTATCGACTTTTTTAACGGTGATGAAACTCTTGAAAGAGTTATTGTAAACACAAGAGAAGAATTTTATTCCAGATTAAATGATTATGAATATGATTTTTCTGATGTAAAAGGTCAGGAAAATATAAAAAGAGCATTTGAAGTTGCTGCTGCCGGTGGTCATAATATTATCATGATTGGACCTCCCGGTGCGGGAAAGACCATGCTGGCTAAGCGACTGCCGGGGATTTTACCACCACCCACTTTAAATGAAGCTTTGGAAACAACGAAAATTCATAGTGTCGCAGGAAGGCTAGAAGGTAATACGTCTCTTTTGCCTGTTCGTCCTTTCCGCTCTCCTCATCACACTATCAGCGATGTCGCGCTGGTAGGAGGGGGGTCTTTTCCTCAACCCGGAGAAATATCTTTAGCACACAATGGAGTGCTTTTTCTTGATGAGCTACCTGAGTTTAAACGAACTGTTTTGGAAGTGCTTCGTCAACCATTGGAAGAAAGGGTTATTACTGTCAGTCGGGCGAAGTTCTCAATTGAATACCCTGCAAGCTTTATGCTTGTAGCATCTATGAATCCTTGTCCTTGTGGGTATTACAATCATCCGGAGAAAAAGTGTGTTTGCCCTCCGGGTATGGTTCAAAAATATCTTAACAGAATATCAGGGCCTTTGTTAGATAGAATTGACATTCATATTGAGGTTACTCCTGTGCCATTCAAAGAATTGAGCAACTTTAAGCAAAGCGAGAATAACGAGTCTATAAGAACCAGAGTTATTGAAGCCAGAGAAATTCAGGCTAAAAGATTTGAGCAGCATAAGGGAATTTATTGCAATGCCCAAATGACTTCAAAACTTTTAAGGGAGGTTTGTCAGATAGACACCGCAGGCAGTTTGCTGCTAAAAACCGCAATGGAAAGACTCGATCTTTCTGCAAGGGCATACGACAGAATTTTAAAAGTTTCACGAACAATTGCAGATATTGAAAAAAGTGAAAATATAAAACCGGAGCATCTTGCCGAAGCTATTCATTACAGAAGTCTTGACCGCGGAAGCTGGGCAGGCACATAATACCCTGTCACTCTCCTGTCACTCTCCTGTCACCTTTTCCTGTAACTTTTCTGTCCCCTTCTTACCATCCTAAAAATAGTATATATTAACAATAAAATCTCGGTACTTTACCGCCGAATGGTTTTAAAAATATTACTACATTTGCGTTTTAGGTACTATTGTACATTGAACTTTATTACAAAAAAAATCAGATAAAATCCTTAAAAAATGGAAAAAGACAAACAGATATTTGATCTTATCAAACAAGAACACGACCGTCAGTTGCACGGTATTGAACTTATTGCATCAGAAAATTTTGTCAGCGAGCAAGTTATGCAAGCTATGGGCAGCGTTTTAACAAATAAATATGCTGAAGGTTATCCGGGGCGTAGATACTACGGAGGTTGTGAAATTGTTGACCAAACAGAGCAATTGGCAATTGATCGTCTAAAGCAATTGTTTGGCGCTGAATGGGCAAACGTTCAACCTCATAGCGGTGCACAGGCTAATGCAGCTGTTTTCTTGGCTTGCCTCCAACCTGGTGATACTTTCTTAGGATTGGATCTTAGTCACGGTGGGCATCTTTCGCATGGTGCTCCTGTGAATTTGTCAGGTATTCTATATCGTCCGGTTGCTTACAAAGTATCCGAAAAAACAGGACAAATTGATTATGATGAGATGGAGAAACTGGCGATTGCTGAAAAGCCAAAGCTTATGATAGCCGGTGGTTCAGCTTATCCTAGAGATATTGATTATGCAAGAATGAGAGCAATTGCTGATAAAGTTGGTGCCTTACTTATGGCTGATATAGCGCATCCTGCTGGATTAATCGCAGCCGGATTGTTAAATAATCCATTACCTCATTGTCATATTATTACAAGCACAACTCACAAAACATTGCGTGGACCAAGAGGTGGTATTATAATGATGGGCAAAGATTTTAAAAATCCATGGGGACAAAAAACGCCAAAAGGTGAAATTAAAATGATGTCGGCAGTGCTCGATTCCGCAGTCTTCCCTGGTACTCAAGGAGGTCCGCTTGAGCACGTTATTGCTGCAAAAGCAGTTGCTTTTGGCGAAGCATTAAACCCATCATACAAAGAATATTGTAAGCAGGTTATGAAAAATGCACAGGCAATGGCCAAAGCATTTGTTGCTAAAGGATATCATGTTACTTCTAATGGAACAGATAATCACCTTATGTTGATAGACCTGAGAAGTAAATTCCCTGATATTACAGGCAAAAAGGCTGAAAACACTTTAGTGCAGGCTCATATTACAATTAATAAAAACATGGTGCCATTCGATAGTCGCTCTCCTTTTCAAACATCTGGTATTAGAATTGGAACTCCCGCAGTTACAACAAGAGGATTGAAAGAAAACGATGTTGAAAAAATTGTAGATCTTATTGATGAGGTTATCAGTAATATTGATGATGAAAACGTAATACAATCAGTTAGAACCAAAGTGAATAGTATGATGGAAAAATTCCCGTTGTTTGCGTGGTAAATTAGATAGGGACAAGGCATTGCCTTGTCCCAACTGTCAACCCCAACGATTATTAGGTACAAGGCAATGCCTATTCCCAACTGTTAACCCCAACGATTATTAGGTACAAGGCAATGCCTTGTACCAACTGTAAAATAAAAATGGCAAAGGAAGAATTAAAAATAGACAAGGTACATCAGATATTCGATCAGGACGAGGAAAGACGTCAAATACTGAAAGAGTATAAAGGGCTTCTTGTGGCCTGCAAAAATCGAGTTGCTAAAGAAGACCGTAAAAGAATACGCCAGGCTTTTAACTTTGCTCTTGAGGCTCATAAAAACCATCGTAGGAAAAGCGGAGAACCTTATATTTATCATCCGATTTCTGTTGCAAAAATTGTTGTTCAAGATTTTCATCTTGGAGCAACGAGCGTAATTTGCGCCTTGCTTCATGATGTTGTTGAAGATACCGATTACACTTTAGCAGATATTAAAGAGTACTTTAATGAAGAAGTAGCCAAGATAATTGATGGATTAACAAAGATTTCAGGAATTTTTGACCAGACAAAATCTGTTCAGGCCGAAAATTTTAGAAAAATGCTTCTTACTCTTTCAGATGATGTTAGAGTTATTCTGATTAAGCTTGCAGACCGACTTCATAATATGCGAACACTGGAGTCATTGCCTCCTGTAAAACAGCAAAGAGTAGCAAATGAAACGTTATATCTCTTCGCTCCTTTGGCACACAGGCTTGGATTACATGCGATAAAAAGTGAGTTGGAAGATCTAGGGTTAAAGCATACTGACCCGGCTATTTATTTTACCATTCAGCAAAAAATCAAAGAGTCTCAAGAAGAACGTAATAAATTTATTGCAAGCTTTACTTTGCCCATAAAGAGAATCTTAAATGAGGAAAACCTTAATTATGCAATTACCGGCAGAACTAAATCTATAAGTTCTATCTGGGGTAAAATGAAAACTAAGGAAATTCCTTTCGAAGAGGTTTATGATATTTTTGCCATTAGAATAGTTGTTGATACTCCCGAAGAGAAGGAAAAAGCTGATTGCTGGAAGGTTTATTCCATAGTTACTGATATTTACAGACCAAATCCTGATCGTTTGCGCGACTGGATTTCTACTCCCAAAGCCAACGGATACGAATCGCTACATACAACTGTAATGAGCAAGGCCGGGAAATGGGTGGAAGTGCAGATTAGAACAAAAAGAATGGACGACGTTGCTGAAAAGGGATATGCAGCTCACTGGAAATATAAAGAATCTAAGACAACGGAAAGTGGAATCGACAGATGGTTGAAGCGTATTAAAGATATGCTTAAAACTTCTGAGAGCGACGCACTTGTATTTATTGATGATTTTAAGTTAAATCTATTCTCTGATGAAATATTTGTATTTACTCCTAAAGGAGAATTGCGTACCTTACCAGTTGGCTCTACTGCTTTAGATTTGGCTTATAGCATTCACTCGCAAGTGGGTAATAATTGCCTTGGAGCAAAAGTTAATCACAAGCTAGTTTCTTTAAATCATGAGCTTAAAAGTGGTGATCAGGTAGAAATCATTACTTCTTCTAAACAAAGTCCTAAGCCCGACTGGCTAAACTATGCTACAACTGCTAGAGCTAAAGGAAAGATCAAAACAGCTCTGAAAGAGGAAAGAAAAAATAAAGCAGAAGAAGGGAAAGAGATCCTTGAAAGAAAACTGAAGCAACTTAAAATTGACAATAAAGCAGACAATATCCAAAAAATTGTCAGTTATTTCAAACTGCAATCGCCACTAGATTTGCATTATGAAATTGCAATTGGGAAATTAGGTTTGAAAGAGTTGAAGTCGTATGTTGCTGATACTGATAAAGGTGGAATTTTAAATTATTTAAAGAATCCATTTGGACGTTCAAAACAGCCAATTACAGACGTTCAGGAGCAGGATATTATCAGAAAGCAACTCAAAAAGAATCCGGACACTTTGTTGATTGGCGACAGCCTTCAAGAACTTGATTATACACTATCACCATGTTGCAACCCTATCCCCGGAGATGATGTTTTTGGATTTGTTACGGTTTCTGAAGGTATTAAAATTCACAGAAATAATTGCCCTAATGCTGTGCAACTTATGGCTAAGTTTAGCTACAGAATTATAAAAGCAAAATGGATTACTGAAAAATCAATTGCATTTTTGTCAGGGATAAAAATTACCGGGATTGACGACCAAGGTATAGTTAACAATATTACAAGCGTAATTTCAAGCGAATATAATCTTAATATACGATCAATAAATATTGAAAGTAATGCTGGTACTTTTGAAGGCATAGTTATGATCTATATTTATGATACTCAAACTCTGAATAAACTTATAGATAAGCTCAAAAAAATCAAAGGTGTTCAGAAGGTTAGCCGTATTAGTAAGAGCTAATTTTAATCATTATTCTTATTGCTTGAATTTCAGAACAATAAAACTTTATTTAAAAACATTACAAATAAATAAAGTTTTTATATCTTTACATTGTTTTAATAAATTCCTGCTTCAAGTTGAAGTTATATAGAAAAATGTCGAGTAATGAAGAATATAAAAAGCAATAACCAGGTTTTCGATACTGTAAAGGGTATATTTACTGCATATCTTGAAAAAAACGGACACAGAAAAACTCCCGAAAGATTCAGCATTCTTAAAGAAATTTACCAAACGGAAGATCACTTCGATGTTGAGTCACTTTATATTCAGATGAAGAATAATAAGTACAGAGTAAGTCGTGCAACTCTATATAATACCATTGAATTGCTATTGCAGTGTGGGCTTGTTATTAAGCATCAGTTTGGAAAAAATGTTGCTCAATTTGAGAAATCATATAAATATAAACAACATGATCATCTTATTTGTGGCAAATGTGGAGAAGTGTTTGAATTTTGCGACCCTCGTTTGCAGGAAATACAAAGCTCTATTGAAAATTTGATGGGATTTGCCGTAACTCATAGAAGCCTTGTTCTTTATGGTGTTTGCAAAAACTGTAAAAGTTCTGAATAATTCTTAATAACTTTATAATTACTTTCCCTTTAATTGCAAAAAAAATTTTTATTTTTGAATGCAATGATAATTAGTCGGTCTTTGGCCGCTTTTTTTATGTACTTTCTAAAACGATTATTAAATGACAAATACAGCAAAAGTTGATGTATTGCTTGGATTGCAATGGGGTGACGAAGGTAAAGGTAAAATAGTTGATGTGCTTGCTCCTAAATATCCGGTTATAGCTAGATTTCAAGGTGGGCCTAATGCGGGACATACACTTGAATTTGAAAATAAAAAGTATGTTTTACATACAATCCCCTCAGGTATCTTTCATCAGAATGCTGTTAATATAATTGGTAATGGTGTTGTTATAGATCCTGTTACTCTGCAGCTGGAAATTTCGAAAACAGGTCTTTCTTTTGAGCATATTTATAAGTCATTACTGATATCTAGAAAAGCTCATCTAATTCTACCATCTCATAGGTTGCTTGATTTTGCTATGGAACAAATTAAAGGGGAAGCTAAAATTGGAAGTACGCTTAAGGGAATTGGTCCGGCATACACTGATAAATACGCTAGAGCAGGTCTTAGAATTGGCGATATTGAGTTTCCTACTTTCATTGAGAACTACGAAAAACTCAAAAAAAATCATATCCAACAAGCAGAATATCTAAATTGCAAATTGAATGATTTTGTAGTTGATAATGGCAGCTTTTCTGATTATGAGAAAAGATGGTTTGATAGTATTGAATATTTAAAAAAGCTTCAGTTTATTGATAGTGAAGTATATGTAAATGCTTTGCTTGAAAAAGGAATGCCTATTCTTGCTGAAGGTGCCCAAGGCTCTTTGCTCGATGTTGATTTTGGCTCTTATCCTTTCGTAACTTCTTCTAATACAGTTGCAGCAGGTGCTTGCTCTGGTCTTGGAATCGCCCCTTCAAAGGTTGGAAAAGTTTATGGAATATTTAAAGCTTATTGCACTAGGGTTGGAAGTGGACCTTTCCCTACAGAATTGTTTGATGAAGTTGGACAAAAAATGAGAGACATTGGCAGAGAGTATGGCAGCACAACTGGTAGGCCTAGAAGATGCGGATGGCTCGATCTGGTTGCTCTTAAATATGCTGTTGTTTTAAATGGTGTTACTGACCTTATTATGACAAAATCGGACGTCTTAAGTAGTTTTGAAACATTGAAAATTTGCACTTCTTACATTTTTAATGGAAAAGAAATTGATTTTATTCCTTATAGAATTGAAGAAAAGATGCTGCAGCCTGTTTATAAGGTTGTGCCCGGCTGGTTGAATGATATAACAAATTGTCGTGATTATAACGATCTGCCTGCTAATCTGAAAGAGTACGTTAGGTTTATTGAAGAATTTGTAAATGTTCCTGTGAAAATAATATCAACAGGACCCGACAGGACAGAAATAATTTATAAATAAGTATAATGTTTGTCCGGAAGTTTTTAATCATATTAGCATTTCTGGTTTTACTTTCTTGCCGGACAGAAAAAAAAGACCTTATTCAAAGGTTTTTAATAGTTGATAATTGGTCTTTCTGCCAAGAAGGTGACACTACATTTTTCCCTGCATCAATACCGGGAACAATACATACCGACCTATTTAGAAATAAAATTATTGAGGATCCTTATTATGGATGCAATGAAGAAGCTCTGCAATGGATAGGAGAATGTAATTGGATTTATAAAACGGAGTTTGTTGTTGATAAATCACTTCTATCTAAAACAAAGATTTTCCTCGTTTTTGAAGGACTGGACACTTTCTCTGAAGTTTTCTTGAATGGAGAGAATGTGCTTGTTTCAAATAATATGCACAGGAAATGGACAGTTGATTGTAAAGATTTTCTTGTAATTGGTAAAAATACATTAGAGGTTAGATTTATTTCGGCGCTAAGCAAAGCTGCTGAAGATTCAATATCCTTAGGTTATAAAATCCCGGGCGGAAAATGGGCTTTTTCTCGTAAAGCTGCTTATCATTTTGGATGGGATTGGGGGCCTAAATTTATTACGTCAGGAATTTTTAAACCTGTATATATTGAATCATGGGATTACCATCGTCCTGGTGATTTTTATGTTTTCACAAAGGAAATTGGAGAAGAATCAGCGAATATTAGACTTTTATATCAGATTGAATCTGAAATTACTGAAAAAGCTGTTGTAAAAATCTCCGATACAAACACAGGTGAAGTTTTTACAAAACAAAAAGTTGACCTTGCGCCAGGAAACAATGAATACGTTATAGATTTTATTGTCAAAAATCCAGCTATTTGGTGGAGTAATGGCCTTGGCGAGCCTAATATCTACGAGCTAAGCATTGAGCTTCACACTGAATCTGGTTATAGCTACATAAAGGAGTTACCTTTTGGAATTAGGACATTAAAGGCTGTTTTAGAAGATGATGAGATTGGTCAAGCTCTTTATATTGAATTGAATGGTCAAAAAGTTTATGCTAAGGGGGCAAATTATATCCCTCAAAATTCTTTTATTACGGAGGTGACTAAACAGAATTATCAGGATATTATAAATCTTGCGGTAGAGTCAAATATGAATATGATAAGAGTTTGGGGTGGGGGTATTTATGAAAATGATATTTTTTACGAGTTATGCAATCGGAACGGAATAATGGTTTGGCAAGATTTTATGTTTGCCTGCTCTATGTATCCGGGGAATGATGATTTTGTTGAAAATGTCACTCAGGAAGCAACGCAGCAGGTTAAGAGACTTAGAAATCATTCAAACATTGCTTTATGGTGCGGCAATAATGAAGTTGATGAAGGATGGCACAATTGGGGTTGGCAAAAATCTTATAGTATTTCATCTGGTGATTCTGCTATTATTTGGGAAGGATATAAAAAAGTTTTTCATCAATTATTGCCTGATATTGTAAATGAGATAGATCCGCAAAGGTTTTATCTTTCGACATCTCCTCTTTATGGATGGGGGAGAGCGAAAAGTATGACACACGGAAGTTCTCATTATTGGGGAGTTTGGTGGGGGTTGCAACCTGCTGAAATGTATCTTGAAAAAGTGCCAAGGTTTATGAGTGAATTTGGCCTTCAGGCTTTGCCAACTTTATCAACAATCAGATCATTTCAAAATGCAGAGGATGATTATCTTTTTTCTCCGTCTCTTAATTGCCATCAAAAACATCCTACCGGATTTGAAAATATCGCCAAATACCTTAATATGGAAAGTTTAAAAGCTAACAATCTTGAAGAGTTAATTTATTATAGTCAGATAGTTCAGGCTAAAGGTATAGGATTGGCAATTGAAGCTCAGCGAAGAGCAAAGCCTTATTGTATGGGAACTCTTTATTGGCAATTAAATGATTGTTGGCCTGTTGTAAGTTGGAGTGGAACAGATTTCTTTGGGAATTGGAAGGCTTTGCAATATAGAATTAGAGATTTATTTGATGATGTTATGGTATCAATTGTTGATAATAAAGAAATTCTTGAAGCATATGTTGTGTCTGATAGGTTGGAAGATTCTAATGGGAAATTTATAATTAGTATTGTGGATTTTTTTGGTAATAGAAAAGATGTCTTCTCAGAGGATTTAGTTTTGAAAGCAAATTCTTCAAAAAGCATTTTGTCAGAAAAATTAGATAAAATCTTTTCAGGGGTAAATATGAATGAAGTTATGGTTGAGGCTGTTTTTATTGATGAAAGTGGTAAGCGCTATATAAATCAAAAGTTTTTTGCTAAGCTAGGGAATGTCAAATTATATAAGCCAAACATCAAACATAAGGTTGCACCAACTGAAGGTGGATTTATCGTAACTCTAAATTCTGATATATTTGCTGCTTATGTTCAGTTATACTTATCTGAGGATAATGCACATTTTGATAAGAATTTTTTTCATCTTTTTCCGAATGAAGAAATTGTTGTCTTTTGCAAATCAGATTTATCATTAAGAGATTTTTTAAAACAGTTAAAAATATTTTGTTTGAACAATAACCAAACTATAGATTATGAAGCAAATTAAGATTACCTATTTCGCTATAATCTCAATGGCGTTATGCTTTTCTTGCAAAACTGACACAAGAGTTGAACGCCCTGCAGATTATGTAAATCCATTCATTGGAACAGATGCTCACGGTCATACTTATCCCGGAGCAGCTATGCCTTTTGGGATGGTTCAGCTTAGCCCTGACACACGCCTAGGTGGATGGGATGGTGCATCGGGTTACCATTACTCTGATTCAGTTATTTATGGGTTTACACATACTGCTCTAAATGGAACCGGAGTTGGTGATTATGGAGATATTCTTTTAATGCCATGCATTGGGGAAGCAGCGCTCATAAACACCGATTATCTTTCTCCTTTTCAAAAGAAAAACGAAAAGGCAATAGCCGGTTATTACAGTGTTTTTCTTGATAAGCCAGGGGTACTTGCTGAACTTACTACAACAACGCGTGTTGGTTATCATCGTTATACTTTTCCGCAATCGTCAGAGGCAAATATTATTATCGACTTAGAACATAGAGATAAAGTTACTGATTCATGGATTGAGTTTGTTAGTGAAACAGAAATTAGAGGTATGCGACGTTCTTCTAATTGGGCAAACGACATGGTTTGGTATTTTCATATGGAATTTTCTAAGCCCTTTGTTAGAAAGGGAGTGGCTCTAAATAATCAGTTGCTTCATGGAGAGAATTTCACAAGAGGAACTAATGTAAAGGCTTTTGTTGGTTTTGAAACCCAACACAATGAGCAAGTTGAAGTAAAGGTATCTTTATCAGCTGTCGACTCTGAAGGTGCAATAAAAAATTTAAAGGCGGAAATTCCCGATTGGGGTTTCGATGAAGTAAAGCAAAATGCATTCAATGCATGGAATGATGAGCTAAGTAAAATTATTGTTACAGGAAATTCTGATGACCCAAAAACTGTCTTTTATTCAGCATTATATCATGCATTTTTACAGCCAAATACATTTATGGATGTTGATAATCGTTATAGAGGAATTGACAAGAATATTCATTCTGCCAATGGATTTACAAATTATACAGTTTTCTCACTTTGGGATACATACAGAACATGGCATCCACTAATGACAATTATAGAACAGAAACGCACAAATGATTTTGTTCGTGTGATGCTTGACATGTATGAAAAAGGTGGATTACTGCCTATTTGGGAGTTAGCGGCTAATGAAACTTATTGCATGATTGGCAATCACTCTATCTCTGTAATTGCCGATGCTTTTATTAAAGGTGTTGATGACTTTGATAATGAAAAAGCTCTTGAAGCTATGATTCATAGTGCTACACGTGAGCATTACGGACTTGGAGCTTATCAAAAATATGGACATATTCCCGGCGACAAAGAGCATGAATCTATTTCTAAAACTCTTGAATATGCTTATAACGATTGGTGCATTGCTGTTATGGCAAAAGAAATGGGGTATGATGAAATATACCGCGAATACATTAAAAGAGCTCAATATTATAAAAACATTTTCGACCCTGAGAGCGGTTTTATGCGGCCACGTCTCAACGGAGGATGGCTTACTCCGTTCGATCCTACTAAAGTAGATTGGCATTTCACTGAAGCCAACTCATGGCAGTATAGCTTTTATGTGCCTCATGATATTACAGGGTTTTATACGCTTTATGGTGGTAAAGATATTTTGGCTGCAAAAATTGATGAACTGTTTGATACTGATGCCAAAATAACCGGACGTGATATGAAAGATATTACCGGATTAATAGGCCAATACGCTCACGGTAACGAACCCAGTCACCATATGGCTTATCTATATAATTTCTTAAACCAACCTTGGAAAACTCAAAAGCGCGTCCGTTATATTATGGATGAGCTTTATACAAATAATCCCGATGGAATTAGTGGAAATGAAGACTGTGGGCAAATGTCGGCTTGGCTCATTATGAGCGCAATGGGGTTTTATCCTGTTACTCCCGGCTCACCTGAATATATAATAGGAACTCCTTGGTTTCCGGAAATGGAAATTTTTCTGGAAAATGGAAATATTTTTAAGATCACTGCCAATAATGTATCTAAGAAGAATTTTTATATACAGTCGGCAACTTTAAACGGAACAGATTATACTAAATCTTATCTTTCGCATAGAGATATAATGAGTGGAGGTCATCTCCATTTTGAGATGGGAAGCAAGCCGAACATAAAATGGGGTAGTGGTGATAATGATGTGCCAGTGTCTTATATTTCTGATGAATTGTTGCTGCCAATTCCTTTCATTATGGCCGAAGAGCAAAGAATAAAAGATAAAATGGAAGTATCTATAAATACTATAATTGCTGATGTTGATATTTATTATACATTAGACGGCACTACGCCCACAATTGAGTCGGAAAAATATGTCGAACCCTTTGTTCTTACTTCTACTAAAACACTCAAAGCAGTTGCATATAAGGATGGTAAATATAGCTTCCCGGTTCAGGCTGATTTTGTTAAAATTGACATTAATCGAAGTATTGAGATTAAGTCGCAATGGAGCCCAAGTTACCATGCAGGTGGGCCTGAGGCTCTAATAGATGGAGTTCGTGGAGCATCAAATTGGAGATTAGGAGGTTGGCACGGGTATCAAGCTACAGATTTTGAAGCAATTGTTGACCTTGGTAAAATTCAACCAATAAATTATTTAGCCGCCGGTTTTATTCAGGATATACGTTCATGGATATGGATGCCGAAAGATGTTACTTTCTTTGTGTCAAAAGATGGTGATGCTTTTACACAAGTTGCTAAGATTCTTAACAAAATCCCGTCAGATGATTATGATATATATCAGGAAGATCTTAAAGCAAATGTTAATACATCTGCAAGATTTATAAAGGTAAAGGCTACAAACTACGGGAAAATTCCCCATTGGCATTTGGGAGCAGGTGGGAATGCTTTTATTTTTATTGATGAAATAATTATAAATTAGCACTTTATACAGCAGAAGTAAGACTATTCCCTAGAACCATTAAATATGTAGTTTTTTAGATATGCTATTTTTTTATAATTTTGTCAACACCGAAAAAATCGAATCAATCATAAATCAATAAAACAAAGGAGACTAACTATGTCAGAAAAAAGTATCAAAGGAACAAAAACCGAAAAGAATTTATTAAAATCTTTTGCAGGCGAATCTCAAGCTGCCAGACGCTATGAAATGTTTTCAAAGATTGCTAAAAAAGAAGGTTACGAGCAGATAGCTGCAATTTTTCAAGAAACTGCAGATCAGGAAAAAATGCACGCTAAAACTTTCTTCGAATATCTTGAAGGCGGAATGGTAGAAATTACTGCTGCATATCCTGCAGGTGTTTTAGGCACAACAACTGAAAACCTTAAAGCTGCTGCTGATGGCGAAAACGAAGAATGGACAGATCTTTATCCTGAGTTTGCCAAAATTGCCGAAGAAGAAGGATTTAAGAAAGTTGCTACTTCTTACAAACTTATCTCTCAGGTTGAAAAACATCATGAAAACCGCTATCGCAAATTGTTATCTAATATTATAGACGACAAAGTTTTCAAAAGAGGCGAAAAGGTTCAATGGTCGTGCCGCAAGTGCGGATATATCCACGAAGGCGAAAAAGCGCTTAATGCTTGTCCAGTATGCCGCCATCCGCAGGCATATTTCGAATTGTTGGGTGAGAATTATTAGAAAAACTTTTTATAACAATCGGGAGGCAAGTTTATGTTTGCCTCTTTTTTTTTGTCAAATTTTTAAGTTTTGTTTATCAAAATCTATCTATTAATATTTTTCTTCAGTATTTGTGTTTCAAGATTTATATTCGTTTCATCACAGTAATTGATCTTTGCTAGAACCTGAAAAAATCAGGTTTGTTAAGGGTTTGCTCTGCAAAGGCTCTGCTAATTGCAATGCTTTGAAAAAGAGTGCAATTTTGAAAACTCTCATAAGAAAATCATTATCTTTGAATTTTAAGATGAATACAAAACCAACTCCAAAATTATAAAACCTAAAATTTTTAGTCAAAAAACAATATGGAGAAAAAGCACTCAGATTTTATTTTGTTTAAAACCGAAGACGAAAAAATAGCAGTAGATGTTCGTTTTGAGGAAGAAACAGTATGGCTTACCCAAGACCAAATGGCTACATTATTTGAAAGGGATAGGACTGTAATTGTTAAGCATATTGCCAACATATTTTCGGAGGGAGAATTGGACGAAAAAAGCAATGTGCAAAAATTGCACATTGCAAATTCAGACAAACCTGTGAAGTTTTACAATCTGAATGTTATTATTTCGGTGGGGTATAGAGTAAAATCACAACGTGGCACACAATTTCGTATTTGGGCAACCAAACGACTGAACGAATATATCCGCAAGGGTTTTACCATGGACGATGAACGCCTCAAAAATCTGGGCGGTGGTGGTTATTGGAAAGAACTACTGCAACGCATACGTGATATTCGTGCATCCGAAAAAGTATTTTATCGTCAGGTTCTTGATATTTACGCAACCAGTATTGACTACGACCCCAAGGCAGAAGTTTCAATTGAGTTTTTCAAAAAAGTGCAAAACAAAATTCATTATGCAGTTCATGGTCAAACGGCAGCAGAAGTTATTTTTGCCCGTGCTGATGCCGAAAAAGAATTTATGGGATTGATGACTTTCCCCGGTAGTCGTCCATACCTTAAAGATGTTGTGGTTGCAAAAAATTATTTGGACGAAAAAGAGCTTCGTTCGCTTGGGCAAATAATATCAGGGTATCTGGATTTTGCAGAACGTCAAGCCGAAAGAGAACAAACTATGACAATGAAAGATTGGGCTGAACATTTGGATAAAATCCTGACAATGAGTGGTGAAAAGCTGTTAAAAGGAGCAGGCCCTATAAAACATGAAGTTGCCATCGAAAAGGCTACCACAGAGTATAAGAAGTATCAACAAAAAACATTGAGTGAGGCAGAAAAAAACTATTTAGAAAGTTTGAAGTTTTTAGAAACTAAAACCAAAAAAAAGTAAGTTAAAAAACATAACATTAGGATATCGTAATGACTTTTGGTTATTATATTTGGTCATTATAATTTTAATCTGTATCTTTGAAAGAAAAAATGTTTCCTAGAATTTTAGAAAAAAGAATTAGAGAAAAAATTGGCGGAGGTAAGGCAATTGTCTTGGTTGGGGCTAGGCAAGTTGGAAAAACAACCATGATTAATAGCATATTAAAAGACCTCGACTTTTTATTTCTGGATGCAGATGATCCTACCACTAGGTCTATGCTAACAAATCCAAACACAGAGCAAATCAGGACAATATTAGCAGATAATAAAATAGTATTTATAGATGAAGCTCAAAGAATTTCTGGAATAGGACTTACTCTTAAGATAATCACTGACCAATTTAAAGAAGTTCAATTATTTGTTAGCGGCTCATCGTCATTTGACCTTGGTAATGAATTGAATGAACCATTAACAGGAAGAAAATGGGAATATGAAATGTTTCCTATTTCGTGGGAGGAATATGAAAATAAAATCGGTTATGTTAAATCAGAGCAACAAATAGAGAATCGTTTGCTTTATGGGTTCTATCCTGAAGTAATAAATAATCAAGGAAAAGAAAAAGAAACATTGAAAAACCTTGTGAACAGTTACTTATATAGAGATATTCTAGCATTTTCTGATATTAGGAAACCAGAAGTTCTTGAAAAACTGCTACAAGCACTAGCCCTTCAATTGGGAAGTGAAGTAAACTATAATGAATTAGCGCAAACTGTTGGAATAAACAAGGTTACGATACAAAAATACATTGAGCTTTTGGAAAAAGGTTATATTGTTTTCAGACTTAACAGCTTTAGTAGGAATTTAAGAAATGAAATAAAGCAAAATCGGAAAATATACTTCTATGATAATGGTATAAGGAATATGATTATTGGAAACTTCAATCCACTTGAATTAAGAGTGGATAAAGGAGCACTTTGGGAAAACTTTTTAGTTTCCGAAAGAAGAAAACAAAACCTCTATAAAGACACCTTCTCAAAAATGTATTTTTGGAGAACAAAGCAACAACAAGAAATTGATTTTGTGGAAGAAAACAATGGAAAGATTTATGGATATGAATTTAAGTGGAACAGCAAAAAATCAAGTTTTCCTTTGAAATTCATAGAAACGTATAATGCGGAAACATTTTTGATAAACAAAGATAATTTTAGAAGCTTTGTGAAAAATTAAATACCAGTGCACAAGTATTATAACAAATTTGAGCTTTGAGGAATTATCAAAGAGTTAGAGGAAAAATCATAATGCCGTTTTAATCTTTCAATCTCAATAAATCCTCAAATATTTCTCAGGATTATACTCATGCATAATGCTATAAATTGCATCAAATACATCTTCTGCATTGGGATTTGAAAAATAATCTCCGTCGGTGCTGTAAGCAGCTCTGTGTTCTTTGGCTGTTACAGTTGCGGGATTAGCATCGAGATATTTATAGCCATGCTGCTCTTCCAATACGTTTTGCATCATAAATGCAGTTGCTCCGCCAGGCACATCCTCATCAAAGAACACAATCTTGTTGGTTTTTTTCAATGATTCTACGATAGTGTGGTTTATATCGAAAGGCAATAATGATTGAACATCTATTAGCTCAACGCTTATGTTGTAGTCTTTTAGCTGATTTACTGCATCTTCTGCTATCCTAACACAAGAGCCATATGTTACAAGTGTTACATCATCACCCTCTTGCAGAATTTCCGGAATACCAAGTGGAATAGTAAATTCTCCTATGTTTTTAGGCAGGGCTTCTTTTAGCCTGTAGCCATTTAGGGGCTCTATAATCAGCGCAGGGTCGTCGGATTTCAGCATAGTGTTATAAAATCCTGCTGCTCTTGTCATATCTCTTGGAACCAATATATGTATTCCTCTTATGGAATTAATAACCATACTAAGCGGACTTCCTGAGTGCCAAATACCTTCAAGTCTGTGACCGCGAGTGCTAATAATCAGAGGAGCTTTTTGCCCGCCTGCTGTTCGGTAATGAGTTGTTGCCAAATCATCGCTCAACAACTGTAAGCCATATAGCAGATAATCAAAATACTGAATCTCAGCAATAGGTCGAAGCCCACGAAGCGCCATGCCAATTCCTTGTCCTATTATTGTTGCTTCCCTAATTCCGGTGTCACTTATCCTGATATCTCCGTACTTCGACTGAAGTCCTTCGAGAGTTTGATTTACTCCTCCAATTCCTCCTACATCCTCCCCGAAGATTAATACCTCAGGATATTTGCTGAAAATGTAATCGTAGTTTTTTAATAGAACTTCTCTTCCTGTTAAAATCTCAGGCTTTTCATCATAAATCGGTTTAATCTCTTTGATTTTTAAAGGCGACTTTTCTGATTCACTGTATAAATGAGAACTATATCTTTTTTGATTATCTTCAATGGCGTCATCCAGCCATTGAGTAACTCTTGCTTTTAGAGATTTCTCACTCGAGCAGCTAAAACAAATCAGGCGAAGTATTTTTTTTGCAGTTGATATAACGTCTTTTCTGGTTGGTTCGCCTATTCGACTAAGTTCCTGCAATAATGTGTCTATTTTATCAGATTTTAGACA
Source organism: Bacteroidota bacterium (assembly GCA_018335675.1). Taxonomy (GTDB): domain Bacteria; phylum Bacteroidota; class Bacteroidia; order Bacteroidales; family UBA7960; genus PWND01. The sequence goes on from JAGXRQ010000060.1 coordinate 50,087, forward strand.
GTTGCATGTAGAAATATTAACCATTTCAATAAATTGCTTTCTTTTTTCAAGAATTGGATTTTGAAAATCCTTCCAAGCCTTTGCTTTAGCTTCCTTAACTGCTTGAGCAGCTTTTGTCTCAATTTCAGACAGTTCTTTCTCGGATGCAATTCCTTCCGACAATATCCATTCTTTCATCTTTAAGATACCATCAAAATCTTTTTCCCATTTAAGTCTTTCTTCCGATTTATATCTTTCGTGAGATCCGGATGTGCTATGCCCCTGAGGTTGAGTTACCTCTGTAATGTGGAATAAAACAGGCCTATGCTCATTGCGGCAGATTTCAATACCTTCTGTATATGTATTTATAAGACCAGGATAATCCCAGGCTTTTGCTTTGTATATTTTATAACCGTTGCTGTTTTTTTCAGCTTCAAAGCCTTTTAGAATTTCAGAAATACTTCCTTTTGTAGTTTGATATTTAATTGGAACGCTAATTCCGTAGCCATCATCCCAAACAGAAATTGCCATAGGAACTTGCAATACGCCGGCTGCATTAATTGTTTCAAAAAAATGACCTTCACTTGTAGAAGCGTCGCCTATGGTTCCAAATGCAACTTCATTACCTGCGTTTGAGAACTTCTTTTGTCCCTTAAGAGCCCTTTCATTTCTGAAAACTTTTGACGCCAATGCCAAGCCCAACAATCTGGGCATTTGCCCGGCAGTAGGGGAGATGTCGGCTGATGAATTTTTCTGCTTTGTTAGGTCTTTCCATTCCCCTTTTTCATCAAGACTTCTGGTTGCAAAATGATTATTCATCATTCTGCCTCCGTTTGCGGGATTTAATGCTATATCTGTATTCCCATAAAGCTGAGCAAAAAATTCCTCAAGAGTGAGCAATCCAATAGCCATCATAAAAGTTTGGTCGCGATAATAGCCCGACCTCCAGTCTCCATCTCTGAATACCTTTGCCATTGCCAGTTGAGGTATTTCTTTGCCATCGCCGAAAATGCCGAATTTTGCCTTGCCGGTAAGAACTTCTCTTCTGCCCAATATGCTTGCCTGACGGCTTTCATTGGCTAAACGATAGTCTCTTAATATTTCTTCTTTGTTATATGGGGTTTTTGCTTTCTTCTGTGACATAATCTAATCTGCTTTTGTCATTTTTAGTTTTTGTTTTGTCAGGAATTTTAATCAAATTTTCCTAATATTACTAAATTAACAAAAAAGCAGTCAAGTTGTTTTAAAAAGGACAATTTTGATTTTTTTTAAAGCGATGTTGATTTTTGCACTTTTCATCACGTCATGGAGACCACGAAGTAGCAGCGAAGCTAAATCCCGTTGTTTCCCACACCGTCTTTTCGACCATCAGAGATTCTGTGTTAATTTCCAATTTTTAATTTGTGTAATAAGGTAATAATGTTGGTGGGGTGCTGGGTGCATGTTTTTATCGAGGTAATAAGGTTGGTTGCTGCAACCCCAGAAGCTGGAAGTCCCGCTAATGTGGAAGCTTCCAGTTCTTGCATGGAATTTCCAGCTTCTGCCTTAGCAGAACTGGAAACTTCCAAATACCATCTTCAAATCTTCAATCCTCCCAATCCTCTCAATCCTCTCAATCTGTAATATCCGCACAATCTTCTTCCTCTACCTCATTCAATTCTATCTTTACCGGTTCGCTATGTTTTTTGCACTCTGCGTTTGAAAAAGCATAAATAAAGCTGAATACGCAAAAAGACAATCCTATTAGCCATAAGGTAAATGAAAATGCAGGCCAGAATTTACTTTTTGACCTTAGCCTGAATGTCATGCCTGCGCCTGCAGAAATTATCATGATTATTGGGAGCCCCACTACCAGGGCAATGCCTACCATTGCAATGTTTGCAACCCATAACTCATTTATGAACATACTCAAAAACCCGGGAATTGATAGGAAATTGGGCAGATTTAATAAAGTTGTGCTTTCTGTAAAAAATGAAAGTATAAAAATTGTCAAGGCAGTTATTCCGGCTATCATAAAGGCCAAGCCAAAAAAGATTGCAAACACTTTGAACACTACCCGGAAAAATGATAAAATTGCGATTTCAAGTTTATCTTCAGACCCTTTTACTTCTGTTCCTTTTTTTTTTGACTTCCCGAAATTTTCTTCTGAGAATTTCTCGAATTGAACTTTTAGGTCTTTTATATCTTCTTTAATTGACTTTTCTATATTTGAAATATTAACTCTTTCGCCTTTCATAGAAAGCTTTTCTGCTGTGGTTTCAGCTCTTGGCACTACTATCCACATAATCAAATATGCAAGTGGCCCAAACCCGTAAAAGAATGTAAACACAACGAATGCTATTCTAACCCAAGTTGGGTCAATATTGAAATAAGCTGCCAATCCGCTTGCTACACCGGCAATATACTTGTTGTCTGGGTCGCGGTAAAATCTTCTTTCTTCGCGCCTTTCATATTTAGGCTCGCTTTTTTCTTCGGTTTTGGATTTATCTTTTGATTCTTTTTCATCTCCGTCAATCTGTCCGGGCTGACCTAATTGGGAAATTATATCATCAACATCATTGAGTGATACAACCTCTTTTCTCGAAGCGGTTTTTTCCTGAAACATCTCCGCAATTCTTGATTCAATGTCGGAAAGAATCTCATCGCCACCTTCTTCATTTGAAAAGTGTTTTCTTAGTGATTCCAGGTATTTGTTTAGTTTTTCAAATGCATCTTCATCAATGTGAAATATCAATCCGCTGATATTTGCTGTTACTGTTTTTTTCATTGTCTGATAATTTTATGGTTGCGATTATTTTTATTGGTTACACGCTTTTTTGACTGACTCAGAAAGCTCATCCCATGTTTTTTTAAGTTCTTCAAGAAACTGATTTCCCTCATCAGTTATTTTATAATATTTTCTCGGTGGCCCACTGCTGGATTCTTCCCATCGATATGATAGCAATCCATCGTTTTTAAGCCTGGTAAGCAATGGATAAATTGTGCCTTCAACAACAAGAAGTTTGGACGCCTTAAGCTTTTCTAACAACTCCGATGAATAGGCTTCATTATTTGAGAGTATAGCCAAAATGCAAAATTCTAAAACTCCTTTACGCATCTGGGCTTTTGTGTTTTCGAGATTCATCTTTTTATAATTAATTCGATACAAAATTACAAAACATATAGTACTATGCAATGCAAGGTACTTTAAATTAACATAAATTAACAAAGCTATTATAGTTGTTTTAGTCATAAGGCGACCGTCAATCGTGAACAATCCCATTCTCTAAGCTTATTCCTGTCACTTTTTTAATCAACACCCCAGCACCCTAGAGGGGGAGCTGATAACATTTATGCAAGTCCCTATACCCTATACCTTATACCCTCTTCTGTCACTTTCCTGTCACCATTTCCTGTCACTCTCTTGTCACTTTCCTGTCACCATTTCTGTAACTCAAAAAAAAAGTTGATATTTGCAATGGAAAGTTAAACGCAATGAAGAAGAAAACCCCTATTGATTCCTTTCTTGTTTGGCGAATGAAGCATATAAGCGACAGAAATTTTATTCTTTTGCTTAGTATTGTTATTGGGATTATCGCTTCCATTGCTGCTGTTGTTTTAAAAACCGCAATTCATTACCTCGAATTTTGGGTGAGAAACATACCGGGCAAACACATGGAAAACTGGTTTTTACTTGTATTTCCTGTTATAGGTATTTTAATTACCGTTTTTTATGTAAGAGAGTTTGTAAAGGATGACATAGGCCATGGAGTTTCTCGTATTTTGTATGCAATAAGCCGCAAGAAGGGAGTTATGAAACTTCACAATACTTATTCTTCAATTATTGCGTGCACATTTACCGGTGGATTTGGTGGTTCTGTCGGAATGGAAGCTCCTATAGTTTCAACAGGTGCTGCCATTGGGTCGAATGTTGCACAGGTTTCCAGACTTGGATTTAAGCGCACAACGCTTCTTGTTGGGTGCGGAGCTGCTGCGGCTATTGCCGCTATCTTTAAGGCTCCAATTGCGGGGCTAATTTTTGCATTGGAAGTTTTGATGCTTGATTTAACAATGGCTTCTATTATACCTTTACTAATATCAACAGTAACAGCAACAATATTCTCTACTTTCTTTTTGGGTGAAAAAGTAGAATTTTACTTTACTCTTCAAGACCCTTTCTATTTTGGAAATATTCCTTTTTATATACTACTTGGAATTTTTACAGGTGCGGTTTCTCTTTATTTTACTTGGGTTAATGGTAAAGTTGAATCCAGAATAAAACAGATTGTAAAGCCTTATAATAGAGTAGTAATTGGTGGAATTATACTTGGAATACTGATTTTTATTTTTCCGCCTTTGTTTGGTGAAGGATATATGGGAATGCGCTCTTTGTTATCAGGAAATCCCGGTGAGTTAATTGACAATAGTGTTTTTGGATATTTTGTTGATGATACAGGATTTATGTTTGTCGGGTTTCTTATACTCGTGATGTTATTTAAGGCAATAGCCACTTCTCTTACAACAGGAGCCGGCGGAATTGGTGGCGTTTTTGCACCCAGTCTTTTTATTGGAGGTTTGGCCGGATTTATTTTTTCAAGAACGGCGAATCTGTTAGGATTGCATAATATTTCTGAAAGGAATTTTTCTCTTGTTGGAATGGCAGGGCTTATTGCCGGCGTTATTCATGCCCCACTTACAGCCATATTCCTTATTGCTGAAATTACCGGTGGATATGAATTATTTATTCCGCTCATCATAACTTCTTCCCTTGCCTACATTACTGTTGTATATTTCCAACCTCATTCTCTTTATACAAAAAACCTCGCAAAAAAGGGACATCTTATTACACACCATAAAGATAAGGCTGTTTTAACATTATTGTCTGTTGATAATGTTTTGGAAACTAAATTTTCTAACTTAAACCCAGACCAATCATTAGGTGATCTAGTAAAAGTTATATCTCAATCGAATAGAAATATTTTCCCTGTGCTTGACAGTGAAAATACATTTCTTGGAATGGTTTCTCTTGACGAGGTTAGAGAGATTATGTTTGATAGAGAAAAATACAATGAAATTAAGGTTAGTGACTTGATGAATGTTCCTAAATTGCTTGTAAATATTGACGACAGTATGGATACTGTTATGCAAAAGTTTAAAGAATCGGGCTTGTGGAACTTACCTGTGGTAGAAAACGGCAAATATCGTGGGTTTGTTTCCAGATCAAATGTGTTTAATATATATAGAAAAATGCTTGTAGAATTCTCTGAGGAATAGATAAAATAGTAATGTTATGACAATGTTATCTTTAGTAGTGCCTGTTTTTAATGAAGAGGAAAATATTGAATTTCTTTTTAAAAAAATTGTAGAAGTATTTACAACCAACAACATCACAGATTATGAAATTATTTTTGTTGATGATGGAAGCATAGATAATACATTCTCAAAAACCAAAGAGCTATCTTCCTTGAATAATAGGGTTAGAGGAGTTTCATTATCTAGAAATTTCGGACATCAGATTGCTCTATTTGCCGGTATAGAATTTTCTAAAGGGGATGTTGTAATTACTATGGATGGAGATATGCAGCATCCACCTGAAGTTATTCCGGAATTGATTAGGCTTTATAAAAGCGGATTCGACATTGTGAATACTAAAAGAATTGATGCAGAAGGAATAGGGTTTTTCAAAAAGGCTACTTCTAAATTTTTCTATAAATTTATCAACTTAATGTCTGATGTATATATTGAGCCTGCGTCTTCTGATTTTAGGCTTATGAGCAGAAAAGCAGCTGATGCATTTCTCGAAATGCCCGAAAATGACAGATTTACTAGGGGATTAATAAGTTGGATGGGTTTCCGTCAGGCTTTTTTTGAATACAAAGCCAACCCAAGATATAAAGGAAAGTCAAAATATTCAGTTAGAAAAATGATGAGGTTCGCATTCGATGGAATAACATCATTTTCTACGAAGCCATTAAGAGTTGCATTATACTTTGGCTTTATCTTTTTTATGCTAGGAATGATTTATGCTGCTTATGCTGTTGTTCAATATTTTCAAGGGCATACAATTCAGGGCTGGACATCAATTCTTCTTAGCGTAATTATTCTTGGAAGTATTCAGCTGCTTAGCATTGGACTTTTGGGAGAATACCTCGCGCGAATTTCCAGAGAGGCTAAAAACAGACCGAAATATTTTGTTAAGGATATTACTTCAAATGGCTAAGTTCTAATATTAACAGCATTATCTTTAAATTGCAAAAACAGCTCATATGCGTATGGCGTAGCAAGAATTGCGTAGAACCATTGTTTAATGGTTGACTTCGTTCCATATAGTTTATCTTTATATGCAAACCAGTTTAGATAGTTTTGTAGATATTTTGAACTTACACCATTAAATTGTCTTAGGAATTTACGCAGTTGAGCATGAAGGTTGTTTACATGTTGAAGGTGGATATTGTTATTTTCCTTGCTTATGTGTTCCTTAGCCAATATAGACTTATGTTT
>JAGXRQ010000061.1 GCA_018335675.1 Bacteroidota bacterium
AAAAAATCTAATTATTGATAAATTTGCTGTTATAACAGAGGCAAATGGAGATTTATTCAAAGTAAACAGACCTCTTTGGGCCGGACATAATAATGAAAATAATCCTAGTCTTAGAACACATACGCCAGAACACTCAACGCCACAATCAATAAGTGATCCTTCAATATTTCATATTAAAGTTGCTCACTTAGGATATAAAAACATATAAGTATTATTCAAAATAAATTTTAAACCTTTAAAGCAATTTAAAGGTTTTTTATTATATTTGAAAAAGTTAAATTTTATAGATATGAAAAAGCTGCTAGTTATAATTATTATAACTTTTTATTTTTTAATCCCTACCAATGCGAATAATAATAGATTTGATGTAAATCTCAATTTTGGATTAGGACATGGTGTTAATTATGGCAACAACGGACTAAGAGGACAAATTTCTTTTCCTATTGACAAGCAAGGTTTTTTTCAGGTCGGCTTTGTTAGCGGTATTGGAATGGCTATTAATTATGGTAAACCTTTTTATTCCTATGGTTGGAAAATATTCGCTTCCAACTTCTTTTTTAATTACCAGAGAGGCGATCTAGTGTTATTTAAACAAGATAATACTTATTTTCCTGGAGATGGAATTTCATTATCAATAGGTTGGGAACTTACATTTCGAAGTATTGTGTTATTATTTTTAGACGACACTCTATTGTCAAACAGACTTGGACTATCTTCATCAATTGGTAGGGCTTTTATTGATTATCCATCTGTAGTTAAAGGACAAATCCATTATATAGGTGAATTTGGGATAACATATAGATTGTTTTAACTCATCAACTCTAGTGAATAAGTGTTTTAGACACCCATGGCGCATAAATAATCTGCAAATTATCTACAAAACGCTAGATATCCCTTCCTTCATCCATACACTAAAAAAACAATCAAATATTTGTTTATGCAATCAAATATTAGCACGAAATTTGTATTAACTTTGTTTAGCGATATAAATATTTATGTATATTTATATCGCTAAACAAACGTATAATCATGATTATTTTTCTGACTAAAACATATCGGGAGAGCAAACGTGTGAAAGTCCTTAGTTGTCAATCTATCCAATTTTTATTGTATAGTTTGTGTTGCGGTGACTCCCCCTATTTATTCACCAAAATTTTTTCAACATGCAACACAAAAATTTTGACACACCAAGCCTTGTTTCGCTAGGCGACACAAGAGCAAACAAATTCCTTAACAAGCATTTTAGCCTTATGCTCGAAATCAATCCTAATATGTCGGAGCTTAAAGAAACTCTGGCAGATTTTTACATTGATAGCATAATAGGGCAAGAAAACGAAGATCAGCGATTACTTGTAAACAAAGCACGTATTTACATTGCTATTAACAAATTAATTACTGATTATGAATCGCTGCAGTTTGGGGAAAAGTAAAAATAAATTATCTCATCATTTTTAGAGATTATTTTATTACTTTTGTAACCATCAAATGTTTTTAAAACATCGTTGTGGGCAAGCAACAACCGAAAAACCTGCACTTCACTGTGTAAGTTTTTTTTATTCCAATATTTTACTATTTTTACAAAAACAAAATCCATATCACATGAAAACAAAACTTTTTATTTTTTTGATAGCTATTGCACTGCTTTCTTGCACAAAAGAAGTTGAACCTGAACCTGAACCTGAACCGGCTCCATTGCCTGTTGCTAACTTTATTATTTCAGGTGCCAATGAATTTGCACCAAGCGTCATATCTTTTACAAATCAATCAGTAAATGCCGAAACGTATAATTGGGATTTCGGCGACGGAACTTCATCTCAAAGCGTAAATGCAGTAAAATTGTATTCTGAGGGTGGTTTATATAATGTTACTCTTACTGCATATAATGCAGATATGGCGCAAAGCGTTATTAGTAAAACATTATATGTAAAGCCTAAACCAACTCGTTTGAAGCTAAACAAAATAACACTAACCGGAATGCCATTTACCAATTCACAGGGAGCAGGGTGGGACAGCAATTCTGGGCCGGATGTTTATTTTGAAATTTTCACAGGTGGTGGAACAAGCATATACAAATCTGACATTCGTTGGGATATTTTACCAAGTTACTTACCAATAAACTTTACAGAATATTTTCCAATATCTTTTTCTGATTTTACACATACATATGCCATTAAGCTATTTGATTACGACTGGCCATCATCAGATGATTATATTGGTGGTTATACTTTTAAAATAATTGATTGGATGCCTTCGAGTGGTCTATATTTAACCGAATTAGATTTTTATAATTATACATCACAGCTTCGTTTTACGCTTTATGTGGAATGGTTAGAGTAGCGATATTCACTAAATATTTAAAGCCCAAATGACAAATCCAAACGTAATAGCCATAGCAAGAAAGAGAATTGGCGAATACTTTTCTCTTTTAATGATAGAAAAAAATGTAAGCCTTAAAGAAATAGAAAAGGGGAGCGGAGTTCAAGAATCTATTATTACAGATATTTTACTAGGCAACGAGTATAGCATAAATAGCTTTATTGCTTTAGCCGGATATTTTATATTCACTTAGAACTTAGCGAAAAAACAGCAGAAAACAGCAATATTAAGTTTATGGGAAGTATAGGGAAAAGCTAAAGTTTCAAATCCGTTTTTATTAGCTTCAATTCTTGCAAAAGCAACTTATGATTAAGGTTATACTCCTTAAGCGCACAACAATAATCCATTATTCTAGCAAAATCCTTAATAGTTTGCCTAAGAAGGCTAATAATTTGCTTAATCCACAAAAATATAAAGTGATTAAAGTTTTCTGAGTATTGTCGTTTGTATAGCAGCGTAAATAGCTGAGTTACATTTGTAACATTATCAATAAGTGTTTGATATTCCTTGGGGGCTAGAAGATACCATTTTGCAGTTATTTCGCCGGTTATTACTCCATGTATATTATGTAGTTTTTTAAGTGTTTCATTTATTTTTTGTGTCCATAAATTAAGAAAAGCCTGTACGTTTTTTCTGTTTTTATCCAAACAATTCTCTCCATTGCCCAAATAACAAGAATATTTTATTCTATCCGTATAATGCGATTCAATATCTGGATAATTAAAGAATGTCAACTTAACTGATTTGGTTCTTTGGTTTTTCCGGTTCATTATTATTGTAAAATAATATGTAATTGATATTCAAAGATATAACTATTTTTTAGGCAAATATCATACTAAATTAGCTTTTTTATCTTATCTATTATCAGTGTTTTAGCCTATTTTAATGCTAAATAGCCTTGAATGTTCGTCAATTTTACTAAAACTTAAAAATGCTTAAAACGCTGATTATCTGTTATATACATATATTAAATATGTCCTATAATTAATATTATGTTAAATAGATATTGTTAAATGAAAGCAGGATAAATATTACTCTATCCTGCTCACTATTTAAATATATCGAACCATTAATTCAAATCAAATCCTAACCTCTTCTTCAATTCAATCATTTCCATCAATTTATCATTCTGGCTAGTACGAGCATACAATTCAGTTAATGAATTGATAACTACTTTAAAATTTGGATCATTGTAGTCTAGCAATTCTTTAGCTTCCTCAAGGAAAGGTTGGCCTGCTAACCACATTTGTTTAAATTCTTTTTCCTTAATATTATATTCGTTGCAATGCCAATCTTTTGCAGCTTCGCAATCCCTTAATACTTGCTGAGCTTTTTCAAAAGTTGCAATTCCTCTATTAAAATAAAGAGCTCCAATAGAATAAACAACCTGGAACTGTTCCGGATCAATTTCTAATGATTTCTTGTAAGCATCTATAGCTTTTTGAAAAGCTTCTTCTCTATCTTTAGCAGAGTGAGTATTGTCTCCATAAATTCTTTCATAGTTGGCACCTAAAGCGAAATACAAATTAGAATTATTTGGCTCTCTTTCAATAGCCTCATTTATAGCAGATTCAGCTCCTTCAGTATCTCCTGTTTTTAAATAATAGTTTGCAGCTGAAAAAATAATTGCAATGTCTACACTTGCCGGATCATCACCTTTTGCTTCTTTAATCCATCTTTTTGCTTCATCGTGTTCTTCCAAAGCAGCTGAAACATTTATTAATGATGTATAAACATTTACTTCGCGATAGTTAATATCTATCAATTCATTTAAATACTGCTTTGCTTCCTGATACATCATGCCTCTTTCTGCAGAATATGCTGCATAAAATAATGTTAATGTATCTATAGAACCAAATCGTTTACTTACATCGTAAGAAGAACGGAAATAATTGCTGGCAATTGGAAATCTTCCTTCATTAAACGCTAAAGCCCCTGCTTCATGAAGCATTTGAGTTAGCATCAATTCATTTTGCTGAATTGAAAGAAAATGTTGATTTGTTAAATCAAGCTCCTTTGCCTTCATTAATGACTCATTAGCCACTCCTAGTGGATCTTGGTGAGAATTCTTTACTTCAGGATCTTCTGCTAAGAAAAGGTCCATATAAACATTCGCTTTTGTAATCCACGCCTTTGGATTAGCAGCCAATTCGCCCTCTACTGCAGCATCAATTCTTTCTTTTGCTACCAGTACATTTTTACGTTTTAGTTCACTGTTTATTGCATTAAGTTCTTTTTTTTGCGCGTCGCATGATGATAGAATAACCATTGCTGATGCTACTAATAAGAATAATATCCGTTTCATTCGGTTCATTTTTTTGGTTATAGAATCTGTTGTTTATAGTTGCAAATGTAATATTTATTTTATTTTACATAATGTAAAATACTTAACAAAAAGGTTATTTTAAATTAATCCTAAGATTCATTTTCAATGCCATCAGTTTTTGTATTCTCATCAACATCAGGATTTTCAATGTTTTCATCATCATTTCCATTGCCATTTTCATTCTTTTCTTGAACTTTGGTAACAGCAGCAATTTTATCGCCTCCCTTAAGATTAATTAACCTAACACCTTGAGTTGCCCTGCCAATACTCCTTAATTCAGACACTTGCATCCTGATAGTAAAGCCTGATTTATTAATTATCATAAGATCTTCAGACTCAACAACATTCACCATAGCAATAAGATGCCCTGTTTTTTCAGTAACATTTAGAGTCTTAATACCTTTTCCACCCCTATTAGTAATTCTGTATTCATCTAAAGGAGATTTTTTACCGTAACCTTTTTCTGAAACAACAAGAATTGAACTTTCCGTATTATCAATACAAACCATTCCAACTACCTCATCTTTAACTCCTGATAAAGTAATACCCTTAACTCCTGAAGCATTTCTGCCAACAGGTCTTACAACAGATTCATTAAACCTGATTGCTTTTCCGCTTTTATTAGCAAGGAGTATATCATTCTGACCATTTGTTAGTCTTGCATCTAATAGTTCGTCATTTTCTCGAATATTAATTGCAATAATACCATTCGCTCTTGGTCTTGAATAAGCCTCAAGTGAAGTTTTCTTAATTATACCCTTCTTGGTACAAAGAATGATAAAATTATTATTGGTATACTCTTTATCTGTAAGGTCTTTAAGATTAATAAACGCTTTAACTTTATCGTCAGATGGAATATTAATAAGATTCTGTATTGCCCTTCCTTTCGTTGCTTTTGCACCTTCCGGAAGTTCAAATACTCTTAACCAGAAACATTTACCTTTTTCAGTAAAGAATAGCAAATAATTGTGATTAGTTGCAGAAAATAAATATTCAACAAAATCATCGTCACGCGTGGCAGTTCCCTTAGAACCACGACCTCCCCTGCTTTGAAGTTTGTATTCACTAAGAGGCGTACGTTTGATATAACCCATATGAGACACAGTAATTACAACGTCTTCGTCGGCAATTGTATCTTCAATGCGGAAATCATTTGCAGTATATTCAATTTCCGTTCTGGTTTTATCATTATACTTATCTTTAATTTCTAAAAGCTCCTCTTTTATAATCTCCATACGCATAACAAGATCTGATAGAATGAGCTTGAGACGTTCAATCTTTTTGAGAAGAGCCTGATATTCTTCCTTAATTTTTTCTCTTTCCATTCCGGTAAGAGCTCTAAGACGCATTTCCAGGATGGCTCTTGCTTGAATTTCAGATAACTTGAAATTCTCCATCAATCCAGTTCTGGCAATTTCAGTTGTTTCTGAAGCTCTGATAAGCTTTATGATAGCATCAAGATTGTCGAGCGCAATTAGAAATCCCTCAAGAATATGCAGCCTTTTTTCTGCTTCTCTCAATTCATATTGGCTTCTCTTAACCACAACATCATGCCTATGCTCAACAAAATACTTAATTAGGTCTTTAAGATTAAGAGTTTCCGGTCGCCCCTTTACAAGAGCAATGCTATTTACATTAAATGCTGTTTGCAGTGCAGTATATTGATACAACTGGTTTAAAACAACATTAGGAATTGCGTCTTTTCTTAAATCATAAACTATTCTTAATCCATCACGGTCAGACTCATCTCTGATGTCTGTTATACCTTCAATTTTTTTATCATTTACCAGGTCAGCAGTTTTCTTAATCATTTCTGATTTATTTACCTGATAAGGAATTGATGTAACAATGATAGTTTCTCGGCCTCCCAGTGCTTCAACGGTTGCTTCTCCACGCATTACAATTCTTCCTCTACCGGTTTTATAGGCTTCTCTTACTCCCTCATATCCATATATAATTCCACCTGTAGGAAAATCAGGCCCTTTGATATGCTTCATTAACTCATCAATTTCAATATCGTTATTATCGATATATGCAATTGTTCCATCAATAACTTCCCCTAAGTTGTGAGGAGGCATATTTGTTGCCATACCTACTGCAATACCCGAAGTTCCATTAATTAATAGATTTGGGATTTTTGCAGGCAATACAGTGGGCTCTTCAAGAGTATCATCAAAGTTTAGTTGGAAATCAACTGTTTCTTTTTCGATATCTACTAGCAGTTCTTCTGCAATTTTTCTAAGTCTTGCTTCAGTGTAACGCATAGCAGCAGGACTGTCACCATCAATACTGCCAAAGTTACCTTGACCATCAATTAATGGATAACGTAATGACCATTCTTGAGCCATTCTAACCATAGCATCATAAACAGATGTGTCGCCGTGAGGATGATATTTACCTAAGACCTCCCCTACTATTCTAGCAGACTTTTTATATGGCTTGTTGCTGAATGTACCTAACTCATGCATTCCAAACAACACGCGCCTGTGCACAGGCTTAAGACCATCTCTAACATCAGGAAGTGCTCTTGATACAATTACTGACATGGCATAATCGATGTATGCCGATTTCATCTGATCTTCAATGTTTACCTTTATTACTTTTTCTTCCGACATATTGATTTTCAGAGTTTATAAAAATTTGGTTCACTTTTTGTAAAGAAGCACGAAAATACGCATTTTTTCCTTATTATTATTGGTTTTTTTTGAGGTTATTTAAGTTATTTGTCAACAATTTCCACGTATTTTTGTTAATAATTTGTGTATTATTTTATACGTTAGAATTATATTGTGTTTATTTTTGAAATACTTTTGAATATTTATTGATATTGTTAATTATACTATGGAAGCAAAATTTTCACCCCAAGTAAAAGATGTTATAACTTATAGTCGTGAAGAGGCTATTAGAAACGGTAATGATTATATTGGGATTGAGCACCTTTTTCTGGGAATGGTCAGAGTTGGAGAAGGAACAGCAATTACTGCTCTTGGTAGGCTTGGAGTTGATATTATTGGACTTAAGGAAACTGTTGAAAAAACTATAAGAGTTAAACCTGCAGGTGGAGGTAATAGAAATGTTGAAAACATCCCTTTAATTAAGCAGGCTGAAAGAGTTTTAAAGATTACTTATCTTGAAGCAAAACTTTTTGGAAGCGAATTAATTGGAACAGAGCATCTTATGTTATCTATCTTAAAAGATAATGACAATTTTATTACTCGCTCATTAGAGCAACTTGGAATTGATTATCACAGTTTTAAAGAGGAAGTTACAGGTCAAAAATCTGAACAGCCACCTGATATTGCACCTGATATTAAAAGTGCTTTATCACCTGGCGACGATGATGATGCGGATCCTGAAGCTGGTGGTATGGGAGGCTCGTTTGGTAAAAGATATGCATCTGATAAATCAAAAACTCCGGTATTAGATAATTTCGGTAGGGATCTTACCAAAGCTGCAGAAGAAAATCGCCTCGACCCTGTTGTTGGAAGAGAAAAAGAGCTTGAACGTATTGCTCAGATATTATCTAGAAGAAAGAAAAATAACCCAATTCTTATTGGTGAACCTGGGGTTGGCAAGTCTGCAATCGCTGAAGGATTGGCATTAAGAATTGTTCAAAGAAAAGTCTCTAGAGCTCTATTTAACAAAAGACTTGTTTCTCTTGATATTGCATCTCTTGTTGCCGGTACAAAGTACCGTGGGCAGTTTGAAGAAAGGATGAAGGCTCTTCTTAATGAACTTGAAAAAAATCAGGATGTTATTCTTTTTATTGATGAGGTTCACACAATTGTAGGTGCAGGTGGTGCTTCTGGTTCACTTGATGCATCAAATATGTTTAAACCCGCGCTTGCTCGTGGTGATTTGCAATGTATTGGTGCAACAACTCTAGATGAATATCGTCAGCATATTGAAAAAGATGGTGCCTTGGAAAGAAGGTTCCAAAAAGTATTGGTAGATCCTACTTCTGCTGATGAAACTATTGAAATTCTTAACAATATTAAACAGAAATACGAAGATCATCATTTAGTTACATATTCTGATGAAGCCATAAAAGCTTGTGTTTCTCTTACAAATAGGTATATAAGTGATCGTTGCTTGCCTGATAAAGCAATTGACGCACTCGATGAGGCTGGTTCCCGAGTTCATATTACAAATATCAAGGTTCCAAAAAATATAATTGAAGTTGAAGGCAAGATAGATGAAGTTCGCAATGAAAAAACAAAAGCAATTAAGAGCCAAAAATATGAACTAGCTGCCAAATTCCGCGACCAGGAAAGAGAATTGAATGAAAAACTTACACGAGAAAAGAAGCTTTGGGAAGAAGAATCTCAATTACATAGAGAGTTGGTTAGTGAAAACAATGTTTCTGAGGTTGTTGCTATGATGACAGGTATTCCTGTTCAGCGTATTGCAATGAATGAAAGCCAAAAGCTTATCGGAATGGAAGACGAACTTGCGCAAAGTGTTATTGGGCAAGACGATGCAATTAAAAAAGTTGTTAAAGCTATCAGAAGAAATCGCGCGGGGTTGAAAGATCCAAATAAGCCAATAGGTTCTTTTATCTTCTTAGGGGCAACAGGTGTTGGAAAAACTCACCTTGCAAAGATTCTTTCCAGGCATTTATTTGATTCGGATGACGCTCTGGTTAGAATAGACATGAGTGAATATATGGAGAAATTTGCAGTTAGCAGATTAATTGGTGCACCTCCGGGTTATGTTGGCTATGAAGAAGGCGGGCAATTGACTGAAAAGATTAGGCGTAAACCATATTCTGTTTTGTTGCTTGATGAAATTGAAAAAGCTCATCCTGATGTGTTTCATCTGCTATTGCAAGTATTGGATGATGGCCAACTTACCGACAGCCTAGGAAGACGTGTTGATTTTAAAAATACGATTATTATAATGACTTCCAACATTGGGTCAAGACAGTTGAAAGATTTTGGACTTGGTGTTGGGTTTAATACAAAAGCAAAACAAGATGGCAGCAATAGTTATGCTCAGAGTGTAATTGAAAACGCTTTGAAAAAAACATTTGCTCCTGAATTTCTCAATAGAGTTGATGATGTTGTAATTTTTGAATCTCTTCAGAAAGAACATATTTTCAAAATCATTGACATTGAACTTGAAAAGCTTTATAAAAGGGTTATTGATATTGGATTTAGTGTTGTTCTTTCAACTGAAGCTAAAGATTTTATTGCTGAAAAAGGATGGGATGCTGCTTATGGCGCCAGACCATTGAAAAGAGCAATTCAAAAATATCTTGAAGATCCTCTAGCAGAAGAAATTATAAAGTCTAACGTTGGTCAAGGAGATATTATAACTGTCGACTACAATAAAGAAGAAGACCAAATATTTCTTAAAACAGGAAAAAAGAAGGGTAATAAAAAGGATTCTTCTGAATTGAACGAAAAGAAATAAACAAATACACAAAAAAAAAGAGGCTGATTCATTTGAATCAGCCTCTTTTTTTTTCTTCAACATTAATTAGAAGCTGTATTTGTTATCTTCAATAATTTTTGCAGCAATATTACGTCTTGCAACCATTACATTTACTCCTTCAACATTTGTTAGCATGTTAATTGCGCTTACAAGTTTTTGAGCAATGTCATTGTCAGCATGAGAATAAATAGCATCCTTAGCATTTTTTGCGATTTTATTCATAGCATCGTATACAAAAACACTAACGATATCCCTATAAATTTTATCTTCTCCTTTTAAGCTTTCTCTTTTCTGAACTCTTAATGCAAGTGATTCTGCAATATAAGTTTCCATAATCATATTGGAAATATTATTTACAGTTTCTTGCTCGCTCATAAATGATTTGCCTAAAACTTTTGATGCACTATAAGTTACAAGTTTTATCGCTTTCTTCATATTCTTTATATATCTCATCTGCTTTTCAAAGAAAGATTCACCAGATTTAGCATCGTCAGAGATTTTATCCAAATTATTATACAAATCTTCAGCCGGGCCAAACAAATCATACTCGCCTTTTATAGCTTTCTTCGTAGCTGCTTCCACAACTAGAAGTCTATTAATTTCGTTAGTTCCTTCGAAAATACGGTTAATTCTTGAATCGCGATATGCTCTATCTACAGGCATTTCAGCAGAATAACCCATACCACCATGAATCTGAACTCCTTCGTCAGCAACATAGTCAAGCATTTCAGATCCATAAACTTTTAGAATAGCATCTTCAACAGCATAATGGCTAATTGCATCAATAGAACCAATTCCTATATCACAACCTTCACCCTTATATTTATCCATCAAAATATCTATATCCCTACTCACTCTATAAATTGCAGATTCATGTGCAAAAGCTCTTATTATCATTTCAGCAAGTTTGTACTTAATTGATCCAAAGTTGGATATTAATGTTCCAAACTGTTTTCTTTCGTTAGCATATCTTACAGAATCAGAAATCGTTTGTTTTGCAGCTCCAATAACATTTGCTCCAAGCTTCATACGACCCATATGCAAAATACTTAAAGCTATTCTGAAACCTTCTCCCCTTTTTCCAATAAGATTTTCAACAGGAACTTTCACGTCATTATAATAAATCTGACAAGTAGAAGACCCTTTAATACCCATTTTATGTTCATCCGGACCGATTACAACTCCTGGCCAGTTGCTTTCAACTATAAAAGCACTTAGAATTCTGTCATTATCAATTTTCGCAAAAACAACCTGAGTATCACAGAACCCTGCATTAGTAATCCACATTTTTTGACCATTGAGGATATAATGTTTTCCGTCTTCACTAAGAGTAGCCTGAGTTTTTCCTGAATTTGCATCAGAACCGGCACCTGGTTCAGTTAAACAATATGCTCCTAAATAGTCACCTGTAGCAAGCTTTGTAACATATTTCATTCTTTGCTCTTCATTTCCATAGTACATAATAGGTAAAGTACCAATACCGCAATGAGCCATAAATGCTACTGAAAATGAATATGCTGCTCCTACAACTTCTGCAGCAAGCATTTGAGTAACGAATGATTGTCCGAAACCAGCATATTGTTCTGGAATTGATATACCCATTAAACCAAGATCACCTGATTTCTTAAGAATTGATTTCATTAATTCTCTATCGCCTTTATCAAGCTGGTCAAGATTTGGATGAACCTCTGTTTCAATAAAATCTCTAACCGTTTGAGCAATCATTTTTTGTTCTTCATCAAATTCTTCAGGAATAAAAATAGATTGTGGGTCTACTTCTTTAACGAGAAATTCACCACTTTTCAGGTTTTTGTTGTCTTCCATTTTGCTTATTTTTAGTGTTTTTCTTTATGATTTTGAATAAAAGTTTCCGCTTAATAATCGGGCAAAGATAGAAAAATATACTAAATGATTAAATTAATTTTGTACAGAGTTCGCTACTTTTTACGCACAATCTTTTCAATTTTCTTTGCTTTACATTCTTCATCATCACATACAAAACAATTATCCATAACTTCATCACTAATACCCATTGTAGAGTAACCGCCATCATGAAACAGGTTCTGCATAGTTACCATTTTGGTAAGATCTGAAAACATTACAACACAATAATCTGCACAACTATCAGATGTGGCATTACCAAGAGGCGACATACTATTTGCATAAGCATAAAATGATTTAAAACCCTTTACACCTGTACCGGCAGTTGTTACTGTTGGCGATTGAGAAATGCTATTTATCCTAACTTTCTTTTTTCTTCCATAATGATATCCAAAGCTTCTTACAATGGATTCAAGCATAGCTTTAGCTTGCGACATATCACTATATGAAGAATAGGTTCTTTGAGAACCAATATATGACATCGCAATTACACTTCCCCACTCGCTAATTGCATCCATGTGATACGCAACTTGCAGAAGCTTATGTAAAGAAATAGCTGAAACATCAAGAGTTTTGACCATGTGATTGTAATCAAGTTCGGTATAATGCAATCCTTTTCTAACATTTGGAGACATACCTACACTATGAAGAATGAAATCGATTTTACCACCAAGAACAGCCATGCTTTCAGTTAGAAGATTTTCTAGTTCATCAACTTGGGTAATATCAGCAGGAATAACCTCTGAATTAGTCATTTCTGCTAATTCGAATATTTTTTTTGCCCTTAAAGCAATAGGTGCATTTGTAAGAACAAAGGTTGCTCCTTCTTCTTTTGCTTTTAATGCAACTTTCCATGCAATTGAATTTTCATCAAGAGCACCGAAAATAATACCTCTTTTTCCTTTTAATAAATTATTTGCCATAATATTTGATTTTGGGATTTATCTGAGATTAATAAAAAACAACCTAAATACTGATTTCAACTATTGGTTTTTGACCATCATGAGTTCTTTAGCAGTTTGAAGCATGACCTCGCTTGGCTTATTCCCTCCAAGCATTTTGGCAATTTCTGCGATTCTTTCTTGATTGTATAAAGGTTTTACAAGCGTTTTTGTTTGATTGTTTTCATTTATTTTATAAACAAGCAATTGCTCTTTGCCTCTTGCTGCTATCTGAGCTAGATGTGTAATAACAATTACCTGCATATTTTTTGACATACTATTTAGAATATCTCCCATTTTTGATGCAATCTCACCTGAAATGCCAGTGTCGATTTCGTCGAAAATAATAGTTGGAAGGAGATTTTTCATTGAAATCATTGATTTTATGCTAAGCATCAGCCTTGACAACTCACCTCCTGACGCAACTTTAGATAATTCTTTAAGATCGCCCCCCAAATTAGCATTAAACAAAAATCTCAAGTTGTCTATGCCGTTATTGGTAAGTTCGGTATTCGGCAAAATTTCTATTTTGAATCTAGCATTTGGCATTCCTAATTGGTGAAGTGAGGATGTAATTTCAGATTCAATTTTGGGGGCACTAATTTTTCTGTTTTTTGAAATCAATTCAGCAAGAGCAGATAGCTCAACAAATACCTCATTGATTTTTTTCTCATTTGTAATAATTTGCTCATCAAGACTTTCTATCAGATTAACTTTTTCTCTAAATTCTTCCCTTGTACTAATCAGGTCATTGAAAGTAGATGAATTATGTTTGTGCATTAACTTGTTTAGCAAATCATATCTATTCTTCAATTCTTCAATTCTGCCTTTATCAAATTGAACATCTTCAGAAAGAACAGCTATTTCTTGTGCAATATCTTTTATCTCAATATATGTAGATTTTATTCTGGCTGATAATTCAGCGTATTTTGGAGATACATTTTCAATAGCAGATATTAAATGGCTTACTTCGTTTAAAGATTTTATTATCGAAGGGTCAGATTCATCAACTAAGTAGCTTGCTTTTTCAAAATTAAACTTTATTAATTCAGCATTTTCGAGTATATGAACTTCGGATTCAAGATTTTCATATTCTCCTTCAATGAGATTTGCCTTTTCAAGTTCATCGAGTTGAAAAGCAAAGTAATCATTTTCTGCTCGCGCTTTTTGCTCTTTATCTTTCAATTCTTGATTCTCCTTTATAAGCTCTTTCCATGTTTTGAACAAGTTTTTAAACTTGTCAATTTCTGATTGATGCTTACAATAATTATCAATTATATCAAACTGAAAAGAAGCTTCTGCAGCCAAAAGATTATTATGTTGAGAATGAATATCAATAAGCCTATCTCCTATTTCTTTCATAACTGAAAGATTAACAGGAGTATCATTAATAAATGCTCTAGATTTCCCTTGTTGATTAATTTCTCTTCTAAATATACAAGGGTTAGTATAATCAAGGTCGTTTTCTTCAAATAAAGGCTTGATATTAATATTATCAAGGCAGAAAGTACCCTCAATAACGCATTTCTTCTGTTTGTCAAGCAAAGTTTGAATATCTGCCCTCTGACCTAGAATTAAAGATAATGCTCCTAAAAGAATTGACTTTCCGGCACCTGTTTCGCCTGTTATAGTGGTAAATCCTTCGTCAAAGGAAATGTCCAGCTTACTAATGAGGGCAAAATTCTCTATCTGCAGTTGTTTAAGCATATTATATCAATGCAAAAAATTAAGGGACAAAGTTAATAAAAATGAGAGATTAAAAACCAAAATGGAGTGTATGAATTATTGCTGTTGGTTTATTCTTCTGTATTTTGCAGCATTTGTAGGATCTATTTCTGTAAGAATTTGAATTGCTTTATTTTGATCTACCGGAGTA
The DNA here is from genome assembly GCA_018335675.1 of Bacteroidota bacterium. Classification (GTDB taxonomy): domain Bacteria; phylum Bacteroidota; class Bacteroidia; order Bacteroidales; family UBA7960; genus PWND01. The sequence continues at coordinate 14,837 of JAGXRQ010000061.1, forward strand.
GCTTGAGAATAAATGTTCACAAATTCATCACTTTTAGCTGTGAGAATCATCTGCATTAGGAGACTACCCGGTCTTTGACGATGAACTCTTTGAAGCAATTCAAGCGACTGAGTGATCTCCCCTCTTGCTAACTCCATGTTTTCAGTCATTGTGTCGAATCCTAACCTATGATATTGATATAAAGCCTGGCGTGCGGCGGCATACTGGGAGTTGAAAATATTTTCTATTATCCAGTATCTGTTTCTTTGGCTTTCAAAAGATTTCCAACCTGGCTCCTGCGCCGTTTGTGCTCTATTAACAATACTTTGCGCCTTTTCAAAATATGGAGTACCTCCCATTGGGCTAAATGTGTCAAAATCAAATCCAATAATCAAATATGCATAAAAGGCAAGTACTTCTGTCAAATTCGACATAAAAGTATTATCATCATAATCCAATGGCATATTTTCAGTATACCTGAATGAAATATTTCTATCCTGATGATTGATTAAAGGGGAATTGTATGATGAATTGAATACAGGTCTGCGTGACTGAACTTGTAAAGTCCCTTTATACTCATCAGTACCAGCTTTTTCTTCAATAGTTATTGTAATATTTGCCTCTATTCTCTCCTCTGTTTTAAATTTAAAATTTGTCCAGTTCCTCTGATTCATAAACTCATAAAGAGAAGATTGTAAGGATTGAAGAATTAATTTTTCCGATTCTGGCAAGCTAGGAGCTGATACTTGTATTCGGCAGTCCAACTCCTGTGAGTATGATCTTACAAACAGATTAAGAAGAATTATTAAAATTGTAAAGGCTCTTTGCATTCTAACGTTTTATTTAGATTTCTTATCTTTTTGAGTAAAATTATCAAGAATAAAACTCACAATATCAGAAGCTACTTCCGATTTAGACTTAAGACTATAACGATGGATATTGCTTTTATTGTCTAAAATAGATACTTTATTAGTGGCCGACTTGAAGCCAGCACCTTCATCATTTAAAGAGTTAAGAACAATAAAATCGAGGTTTTTTGTTTTCAGCTTTTTAACTGCATTACTTTCCTCGTTATCAGTTTCTAAAGCAAAACCTGCAAGTATTTGACCCTTCTTTTTTATACTGCCAAGATGAGCAAGGATATCTTTTGTAGGAGACAATTTAAGAACTAGCTCTTTATTATCCTGAGTTTTTTTAATTTTTGAGCTTTTAGGGTTTATCACAGTATAATCAGCAACTGCTGCAGCAAGGATTCCAATATTCATTTTAGGGAATAATGAGACACAAGATTTGAACATTTCTTCTGCTGAGACAACATCAATTCGCTGTATGTTTGGATGGCTTACTGAGATTGAGCATGGACCACAAACTAAATTAACACTTGCCCCTTTTTCTGCTAATGCTTTAGCAATTTCAATACCCATAAGTCCGCTAGAATGATTGCCAATAAAACGAACCGGGTCTATAGCTTCATAAGTTGGACCTGCAGTAATTAAAACGTTATAATTGCTTAGAGCTTCTGATGATTTGAAATATGACTTTACAGCATTAAAGATTACATCCGGCTCTTCCATTCTACCCTTTCCTTCATAACCACACGCTAGGAAGCCTTCTTCCGGTTCTATTATGCTAACATTTTGAGCTAACAATGTTTTAATATTATTCTTAAATGCAAAATTTTCATACATTTTGCAATTCATTGCAGGAGCAACAAAAACTTTCCTGTTAAAGGCCATAAATGTGGTTGAAAGTGCATCATCTGCAATTCCATTGGCAAATTTCCCAATAATGTTTGCTGTTGCGGGTGCAACTACAAAAACGTCGGCCCAGTCGGTAAGAGAGATATGCTCTGTTGAATAATCACTTTCACTACCAAAAACACTGCTATATACTTTATTTTGTGAAAGAGATTCAAGAGTAACTTTAGTAATAAATTCAAGAGCATTTTGAGTTACAACAACCTTAACTTCAGCACCAGCTTTTTTAAACAACCTAATTAGATATGCTGATTTATAAGCTGCTATACCGCCTGATATTCCTATAAGTATTCTTTTACCTTTCACTTTTTATATCTCTTTAATAAGCTAAAAAAGCCGCTTAGAAGATGAATTTCTTTAGCAGCTTTAGTGATTGATATTAAGTATGTTATTTGACTTCTTTTTCAGGAATTCTTGAATAAATATTGCCATTCAAAAATTCATTAACTGCAATTAAAGATGGCTTAGGAAGCTGTTCGTAAAATTTAGCAATTTCGATTTGCTCTCTATTTTCAAAGATTTCTTCCAAATTATCTGTGCTGCTAGCAAATTCAGCAAGTTTATTGTTTAATTCTTCCTTCATTTCAAGAGTAATTTGGTTTGCCCTTCTTGAAATTACAACAAGAGATTGGTAAATATTACCGGATTCTTTGTCAAACCTTCTTAAGTCTCTTGTTATTGTAGTTGTTTCAGCTTTTACTTTTTTGTAATCCATGATAAATTATATTAAAAAGATGATGTTAATTCGTTTGAGATAATTTAATTTCTTTAAGCTTTGAAGATGATCTGCGATATATTTCGTCAGCTTGTTGCTTAAACTTACTTTCAGGATAAGCTCTAATAAATTTATTATAAGCATCTACGGCTAGTTCATATCTTTCCTGTTGTTTTTCGAATATGCTATTTTCGGCAAACTTAAAATAAGAATCAGCAGCATAAAACATAGCTTCTTCACGATATTTAATATCGGGAAAGTCAACTATCAGTGTTTTAAATGATGTTGCAGCAGCGTTATAGTTTTTAATTCTATAATACATCATAGCCATATCAAAAGCCTTCTTTTCTAATTTAAGCCTAAGCTCATCTATTAGATTGTTTGCTTCTTCAACTTTTGCAGATTGAGGATAACGATTTATAAATCTTTGGAACTGCTGAATTGCCTCAAGTGTAGGAGTTTGATCCCTTCCGGTATTCGGAGACAATAAATACTTGCAATACGCTGAAAGAAAGAAAAACTCTTCTGCATGTTCGCTCCTAGGAAATGTTTGGTGAAATGTTACAAACAAATGTGATGCATAAACGTAGTCACCTTGCTTATAATGAGCCATAGCAAAGTAATAATTTACTGTTTCAGCTTTTTGAGTACCTCTATAAACAGGTAAAACACTATTAAGAAGACTAATACTTCTAGAATATCTTTCTTTTTCGAAATATTTTATAGCAGTTTCAAGCTTCAATTCATAATCGTCGCTTTTTAAAAGCTTTTGATATTTACAAGATGAAGTAATTGTTAATATGCTGATTATCAATATTACCAGTATGCTTCCAGAACGAGTTTTATGCATGTAAATCTGTTTTATTTGTAGAAATTATATGTCAATAACGTATAACTTACATAAATGGTGTGCAAAATTAATAAATTTCATCATTCATTGTTTATAAAAATTGAGAAAATATTGAATACTTAGTTTTTGTGAACATTTTTATTTTTTTTTCGTTTAACAATTTGTGTAAAACTCAATATTTGGTTAATTGTCGAAAAAAAAATATTAAAGTGACTTAATTTTTGAATATTTTTGCACCGTCTCAATTTATTTAATAATCAAAAAAATAAAACTATGAAAAAAGTTACATTATTATTAGCGTTAATTTTGGTTGTCTCATTTGGTGCTGCTGCAGAACATAAGCCATCTGCCGGTGATGTTTCATTAGAGGTAAACTTTGTGCCTTTTAGCACTGCTCCTATTCAGCTTGATTTTATTAAAGGTCGTTTCTTTTTAAGTGACAACATGGCAGTAAGATTAGGTTTTCTATTTGACATTGCAAGTGTTGGCAATTCATTACCAGACCCAAACAACATCAATAACATAGAAAAAGAAAAAGAAAGAATTATCGATTTCGGTTTAACTCCTGGTATTGAAATTCATTTTCCTGTAGGAGAAAGAGTATCTCCTTATTTTGGTGCTGAAATAGGATTCAGTACAAGATCATATAAGTATGAATATAATACAAACTTTAACAACGACAGAATTACTCAAACAGGTTTGAATGGTTTTACATCAATTGGATTGAATCTAGTTGCCGGTGCCGATCTTTATTTATACAAAGGCTTGTACTTAGGAGCAGAATTTGGTTTTGGATTTTCTTCAACTTCATTTCCTGATGTAGTTACAACTGCAACAACAGGAGGATTAACAGTAACAACTACTGTAGTTGACAATTCTTCATTGTTTTTATTCGGGCCAAACACTGTGTCTGCAATTCGCTTAGGCTGGTCATTCTAAAAAATCTTTATAACAAATGTAAAAAAGGCTGGATTTTCCGGCCTTTTTTATTTTTCAGGATCTACAACCTTTGGTGGAAATGGCAATGGACGTAAATTCTTAACAAACAATTCTTACGAACAGGTTAAAACATTTTATGTGAATGACAAAGGACAACCAAAAATGCAAGAATTAGCGGAGCTGATGAAGCAAATGCAAACAGCCACAGGTAGCTTGGCAAAAGACATGACTAGCGGAGAAGAATACGATTTATGGAAAAAATGTCTTGGAGAGATTAATAATAAAGCATACAAAACACTCATTCAGGTTCATTATGCTGTAAATAATTAATAAATCCGATAATAAAACAAAGCGGTTGTAATAATAATTTGAAGAAAATTACGAAATTAGCGGCAAATTAATCTGACTTTTGAACATGAAAAATCATAGGAGTTTTGCCAGCGATAATAATGCCCCCGTACATGAAAAAGTTATGCAAGCATTATCGGAGGCTAATAAAAGTGATGTAATAGCATACGGTGACGATCTATACACAACTGACGCTGAAAGAAAATTCAGGCATTATTTTCAATCTGAGGTTGAAGTGTTTTTTGTTTTTAACGGAACAGGAGCAAATGTTTCGGCAATAAGTAACTTAACTCACTCCTACCATGGCATTATTACAGCAGAAACCTCACACATGAATAACGATGAATGTGGTGCGCCAGAGAAGTTTTCGGGATGCAAACTACTTACAGTTAAAACTTCAAATGGAAAGATTTCTGTTGATGATATTAAAAAATTTCTTCATTCTAAAGGATTTGAACATCATTCTCAACCAAAAGTAATTTCAATATCTCAACCCACAGAATTAGGAACATTATACAAACCGGAGGAAATTCTAAAACTTGCTCATTTTGCTGATGAACATGATATGTATTTGCATATAGACGGCGCACGTATAGCTAATGCAGTAGCGGCATTAAACATATCACTTGCAGAATTAATTACATATACAGGAGTTGATGTTATATCATTTGGTGGCACAAAAAATGGAATGATGTACGGTGAAGCTGTTGTGTTTATAAACAATTTGCTTGCAAGCGACTTTAAATATGTAAGAAAGCAATCAATGCAACTTGCGTCTAAAATGAGATATATCTCAGCACAATTCAATGCAATGTTTTATGACGACCTATGGCTAAAGAATGCCAGACACGCTAATAAAATGGCAAAGTATCTGGAATTAAAGCTGGAGGAAACTCCAGAAATCAAAATAACTCAACCTGTTGAAACCAATGCTATTTTTGCAATTGTGCCAAAACAAATAATTGAACCTCTTCAAAAAGAATATTTCTTTTACGTATGGGATGATGATAGAAATGAAGTTAGATGGATGACACACTTCCAAACAACTGCTGATGATATTGATAATTTCATAAAGTCATTAAAGAATCTATTGAGATAATTTGTCATATATTGCTGTTGTTCAGGCTTTTAATATCCCACTAACAAATCTTGGTTTATTATGAATATCTTTATTGATATGAACATCAACAAAGCCATATCTATGAAATAAATCTGCAATGTGGTTGCTAAATTTCTCATTAATCTCAAAAAGCAATAATCCATTTTTCTTTAACCAGCCAGATTTGGCTTTACTAATTATCTCATCATAAAAAACTAAAGGATCGTTATCAAATACAAATAATGCAGATTCAGGTTCATATTCTAGCACATTTCTTTGCATAAATTCTTTTTCCGATTCTAAAACATAAGGCGGATTACTAAGAATAACATCATATTCGTCAAGCATTTGGGAATTATCAAAGATGTCAAACTCTACAAACGTAACCTTGTCGCCGTATTTTTTTGAATTAACTAATGCTATATCCAATGCTTCCTTACTTTTATCAATTGCAGTTACTACCGATGTTGGTATTTTATTTGCCATAGCAATTGCGATGCAACCAGAACCTGTTCCAATATCAAGTATTTTAATGTTTTCATGACCTCCTAAATTGCTGTTTATTCTATTCAATGCAAATATTACAAGTTCCTCGGTTTCAGGTCTGGGTATAAGAACATCGCTATTGACATCAAAAACATATTCTAAAAAGTATGCTTTTCCTGTGATATACTGTATAGGCACTTGGTTTTCAAGCTTTTTAATAGCTTTAATAACTCTAACAATATCTGTTTCAGTAAGCCTTATTTGTTTCTCAAGGATTATATCTTTTTCTGTAATGTGAAAGAAATGCTCAAATAATATCCTTCTTATAGATTTGAGCTCATTTTCAGTATAAATGGGTTTAAGTGTTTCAAAAAACCAAGTCCATACTGATTTAATAGTATTATCCTTTAGGCCTTTCATAACATTATTCAAAATCTGGATATAACAGGAATTTCTTTCTAATCAATTTGAATGCATCAAGTTCGTCTTTCCAAGTGGCCCTAATATCATCGGCCGACATTCCTTGCTTAATCTGTTCCTGAAGCTTATTATTACCTGCCAAGCGGTTGAAGAAATTATTAAAAAACTTATCCTTTTCTGGAAAGTTATTGTATGCATCTATTAAATAATCAAGATTAATTTTGGCATCATCTCGAATATCGAAAATTTTTAAAGTAGTGAGATTTATTCCATAGCACACTTTATCCAATTGTGGCGGATTTGGCGCAGAAGTTATACTTTCCGGTTTAAAAGTATAAGAATATTTATTGTTTGGAAGTTTAGAATGTCCATAAATTTGAAATGGAAATTCCGTTCCTCTACCAACACTTATCTGTGTACCTTCAAAAAAGCACAATGAAGGATATAAATATATGCTAAGAATATTTGGAAGATTAGGCGAAGGAAATATTGGCGGCTCATAAAAACTATTATGAGTATAATTAACGGCATTAATGACTGTAAGTGAACATTGTACACCATTCTCAAGCCAACCCATATAATTAACCATATTGGCATATTCACCTATTGTCATACCATGAACAATTGGAACAGGATGCAAGCCCACAAACGAGCTAAATTCCTTTTCCAGAATAGGGCCGTCAACAAAATGCCCGTTAGGATTAGGCCTGTCTAGAATGATTACAGGAATATCTAGTTTTGCAGCCGCTTCCATTATATAAGTCATCGTTGAAATGTAAGTATAGAATCTTGCTCCAACATCCTGAATATCAAACAAAATTATATCCACATCATTTAAATGCTCAGGTTTAGGTTTTCGATTATTTCCATATAAACTAATGATTGGTAGCCCAGTTTTTACATCAACTTCGCTATCTACATATTCACCTGCAGCAGCCAATCCCCGAAATCCGTGCTCCGGACTAAATATCTTAACAATATTAATGTTGGCCTTAAGCAATGTATCGACAAGGTGGATGTCATCAATAAAAGATGTATGATTCCCTGCAAAAGCAATTCTTTTACCTTCAAGCATAGGAAAATAAATATGCGTTTGATAAGCAGCAGGCAAAGGATCAGTTGATATTGTATAATTGTGATTTTCTTCGATGTTTTTACCGGAACAGCTAAATACTGTAACAATAAAAAACAAGTATAGAGGCCTATTCTTAAGTTCGTTTAATAACCTTAAAAACTTTTTAATTTGCATTGTATATTTCTTTAAATGCTTTTATTAATATGCCTTTCAGCGCGATAAGATGAACGAACCAGAGGAGCACTTTCAACGAATTTGAAACCTTTGTTGAATGCAATGGTTTTATAATTGTCAAATTGCTCAGGAGAAACGTACCTTTTAACAGGCAAATGCTTGTGAGTAGGTTGTAAATACTGACCTAAAGTAATTATTCTACATCCTACAGCAAACAAATCATCCATTGTTTCAAGAACTTCAGCATCTGTTTCACCTAGTCCCAGCATTATACCTGATTTGGATGGAATTCCAGATTCAGAAATAAACCCGATAACCCTAAGACTGGTGTCATAATCAGCCTTTACTCTAACCTCCTTTGAGAGTCTTTTCACTGTTTCGAGATTGTGGCTAATAATATCAGGCTCAGCAGACATGATTGTTTGAAGATCAATAACATTACCTTTCATATCAGGAATCAAGGCTTCTATTGTAGTTTCCGGAGAGATATTTTTAATAATTTTTATTGTTTGCGACCAATGACAAGCTCCTGAGTCGGATAAATCGTCTCTGTCAACAGATGTCAATACCACATGTTTAAGGTTCATTTGCAATACAGCTTCTGCAACCTTAAGGGGTTCATATTTATCTGGAGGTAATGGTTTTCCTGTTTCAACATTGCAAAATCTACAGCTCCTTGTACATATATTGCCCAATATCATAAAAGTGGCAGTACCCGCACCCCAGCATTCACCTTTATTAGGACACGCCCCACTCTCACAAATTGTATGTAAATGTTTCGCCCCAAGAACATGCTTCATTTTACTGTATTCCTCAACATCAGGCAATTTCACTTTTAGCCAGTCGGGTTTTTTTAATCGGTCAGAATCTTTTTCCATTGATTGAAAATATAAATAAAAAGCTTATCCAAATACCATATTTGGATAAGCTAAATTACAAACAAAATACCTTTTATTGCAAAAACAGATTCAGTTTTAAGCGTCAGTTTCTGCTAATTCTACTGCGTCTTTATTATCAGTATATGCAGGGCATATTTCTTTTGATTTACAACTTGAAAATAGAGTTGCTCCGATAAATAATGCAATAGCTAAAATCCTAATTCCTTTTTTCATCGTGGTTAATTTAATTTTAATTTCCTTTTATCTCCGAAACACAAAAATAACAATATTTTTAAAAGAGTGCTCAAAAATATTGATTTTTTGATTATGTAAAACTCAATTTTAATTACGAATAATGAAAATAGGTGTTTTGTTTGTCTTCTTCACTACCTCCACTGCTCTGCTATAGCGCATTATGTTGTCAATAACGCTTTTCCCCGGGACATGTAAACCAGATTTATTTTCAGAGTGCATGTTGGAAACATGGGGAATGTTATATTTATTTGATAAATTAAACATTGCACCAGGCATTTCATTTGAGAGGAATGTAAAATTATTCTCGGTTTTGTAATTTTGTTTCATAGGCGATGGCTATTTGTTGTTTTATGAATTCATTATGATAACGCAATATTATTTTGAATATTTTATTAATCTTTTGTTTAACAAAATATATATTTGATTTCCTTATTTATTGCCTATTTGAAAACTAAATTCGTATTTTTGTTTTCCAAAAAGCGATTTAACAATCTAAACTCACAACTATGAATTTGCATGAATATCAAGGAAAGGCTTTATTAAAGAAATTTGGAGTTCCAGTACCTGAAGGCATTATGGTAGAATCTATTGATCAAGCAGAAAAAGCGGCTCACCAAATATTCGACCATAATAATATTGAGGTTTGGGCTGTAAAAGCTCAAATTCACGCAGGGGGAAGAGGTAAAGGCGGAGGTGTGAAAATTGCTAAATCGTTTAAAGAACTTAAGCAGTATTCTTCAGAGATATTAGGCATGCAGCTTGTGACTCCACAAACAGGACCTAATGGCAAGAAAGTCAGAAAGATTCTAATAGAGGAAAACATTTATTATCCCGGTCCTGAGAAACGATCGGAAATATACATGAGTGTTTTGTTAAACCGTGCCACTTCGAGAAACATGATAATGTATTCTCCCAAAGGCGGAATGAATATTGAAGAAGTTGCAGAAGAGAGTCCGGAACTTATTTTCACTGAGGAAATTGATCCTAAAACCGGCATTCAACCATTTCAATGTAGGCGAATTGCTTTTAACCTTGGATTAGAAGGTAATGCATATAAAAACATGGTAAAGTTTGTTAGTTTGCTTTATAATGCGTACGTAAATCTTGATGCGAGCCTTATTGAAATTAACCCATTGTTTAAAGCAGCAGATGGTAAAATAATGGCAGCAGATACAAAGATGACTATTGATAATAATTCATTATACAGACATCCTGAGATTTGTGATATGCGCGACCTTAACGAAGAAGATCCAATGGAAGTTGAAGCAGGAAAATATGACCTTAACTACGTTAAGTTGGATGGCAATGTGGGTTGTATGGTAAACGGCGCAGGGTTGGCGATGGCCACTATGGATATTATTAAACTATCCGGTGGAGAACCGGCAAATTTCCTTGATGTTGGGGGGTCGGCAAGTGCAAAAAGAGTTGAGGAAGCTTTTAGAATTATTTTAAAAGATCCAAACGTTAAAGCTATTCTTGTAAATATATTTGGTGGAATTGTTAGATGCGACAGGGTTGCTAACGGAATAGTTGATGCTTATAATAATATAGGTAAAATTGATATTCCTATTATTGTTCGATTACAAGGTACAAATGCAGAAATTGCAAAGGATATAATAGATAATTCGGGATTAAAAGTTCAATCGGCTATCTTATTAAAAGAAGCAGCTGAATTAGTTAATAAGTCATTAGTACTAAGTACTAAGTCCTAAGTCCTAAGTCCTGAGTCCTTTTATTTTTTGTTGGTGTAATATAAAAAGATAGTATTTCATTGTAGCTGGTTACAATCGTGCAATTTGGAAACTTACTCGAAGTACTAATTCTTATCTAGTTCTTCATAAATAGAATTGTTAGATATGAAGTTTGGAATAATCTCCTTCATTTTTCTTACAATATTAAAATCATCGCATTTCTTAGATAGATTTAATAATTCATTAACACTTTGTTCTACTTCTGAAATTGGATGAACTTCAGTATTTGCAATCATTATGCGTGGATGATGAGTTGGGATAGTATTTTCGGCATTATTTAATAGCTCTTCGTATAACTTCTCTCCTGCCCTAAGTCCGGTATAAATAATCTCAATGTCTTTTCCGGGTTCGAGTCCAGAAAGTTTGATTATATTTTTAGCCAAATCAAGAATTTTAACAGATTCACCCATATCAAAAATAAATATTTCGCCACCTTTTCCCATAGCTCCGGCTTCAAGAACAAGCTGACAAGCTTCGGGTATAGTCATAAAATAGCGAGTAACCTCAGGGTGGGTAATCGTTACAGGTCCTCCATTTTCAATTTGCTTTTTAAACAATGGGATAACAGAGCCATTGCTACCAAGTACATTTCCAAATCGAGTAGTAATAAATCTAGTTTTACAATGCTGATTTAAGCCTTGAATATACATCTCAGCAATTCTTTTTGACGCACCCATTACATTTGTAGGATTAACAGCCTTATCGGTTGAAATCATCACAAACTTACTTACGTTAAATCTCAAACTATTATCAGCTAATATTTTTGTTCCTGCAACATTTGCCCAGATTGCCTCATAAGCATTTGTTTCCATTATTGGAACATGTTTATATGCTGCAGCATGAAAAACTATTTCAGGCTTATATTCTTCAAAGAGGTATTTAATTCTATTTTCATCTCTAATATCCCCAATTACAAAATTAACATCAACATTAGGGTATTTAGTAATAAACTCAGCTTCCAGATGAAAAACCTGAGTTTCACCTTGATCAATTAGCACAAGCTTTTTAACAGGGAAAGTAGCAATCTGGAATGCCAGTTCACTTCCAATAGAACCGGCAGCGCCTGTAACAAAGACTGTCTTGTCTGCAAGCTGTTTTAGAATATTCTCTTTCTCAAGATGAATTTCTTCTCTTTGTAAAAGATCTTCAATTTTCACATCCTTAATTTGCTTAAAACTAAGTTCTCCTTTAATCCATCTTTCAACAGGAGGCACATTAAGAACCTTAACATCATGATTAAGAGCACACTCAATAATAGACTTCTTTTTATGTTGTGGGAAGTTCTGAATTGCTAATACTAGATTGGAAACTTTATTTTTTTCAAATAATTTTTTAAGTTCACGACCATCTACAATAATGATTCCCTCAAGTTTTTTGCCAATTTTTGCCGGATTATCATCTATAAAAGCAATTATATTGTATTGAACAACAGGGTCACTATCCATTGCTCTTTTAGCTATTATTCCTGCTTCGCCGGCACCATAAATGGCTACATTTATAATAGATTTGCCGCTGTATGCGAAGTCCATATACATTACTTTAATAAGTAATCTATAACTTACCAGACAAAAAATGCACGTTATATAATCAATTATTACAATTGAGAATGGGATTATGTGTTTTCCTGTTATGAAAAACAATGACATTAAGTTAGAAAAGCTAAAAATGATGCTGCCGGCGCTAATAGAAATAAAAATCAAAACCACATCACTAGTATTTGTGTATCTGATAATTCCGGAATAAACCTTTGCAATATAAAAAACGGCTGCTCTGACAATTACAACAAAGAACAGAGAGTAATGAAAATTTGACAATATATGAGGTGGTATAGAAAAGTTAAACCTCAGGTTGTAAGCTAGGGTTAACGAAAAAGCACAAATAAAAATATCTATAAAAAATACTACCCACCTTGGCAAGCTGCCTTTTATCCAAAACATAATTTATTGTTTTGTTATGAAAATGATTTGTTAAGACAAAAATAACATTTAAAAATCTTTGTAATCTTTATTTTTTAATTTTGCTGAAATAAAAATTTACATTTTCATTAACCGCTTACAAACATAAATAAAATTATGAAAGCTACTATATTTAAAGACAAGCATGAGTCTCTCGGTGGAAAGATGGTTGAATTTGCCGGATTTTATATGCCGGTACAGTTTGAAGGAATAAATGTTGAGCATGAAACGGTAAGAAAAGCAATAGGCTTATTCGATGTTTCTCACATGGGCGAATTTTGGGTTGAAGGCATAAAGGCATTTGAATTATGCCAGAAAGTGAGTACAAACAATGTTGCTGCATTAACCGATGGAAAAGTGCAGTATTCATGTTTCCCAAACGACAAAGGCGGAATTGTTGATGATTTTCTTCTATACCGTTTTAATGAGCAAAAATATTTAATGGTTGTAAATGCAGCCAATATTGAAAAAGATTGGGCATGGGTTTCCAAGCAAAATGAAAGCATTGGTGCAAAAATAACAAACGCATCAGACGATACTTCCCAATTAGCTGTTCAAGGTCCACTAGCATTAAAAGCAATGCAAAAGCTAACGAAAGAAAGTATATTAGATATGGAATATTATACTTTCAAAGTTATAACATTTGCAGGTATTGAGAATGTATTGTTCTCTATAACAGGATATACAGGAGCAGGTGGCTGTGAGATTTATTTTCCACACAATGTTGGCAATAAAATTTTTGACGCGGTTATGGAAGCCGGAAAAGAATTTGGTATTAAGCCGATTGGACTTGCAGCAAGAGATACTTTAAGACTGGAAATGGGATTTTGTTTGTATGGAAATGATATTAATGATACTACATCTCCAATTGAAGCAAAACTAGGTTGGATTACAAAATTTGTTGAAGGCAATGATTTCATTAACAGACCAGCCCTTGAAAAGCAAAAAAATGAAGGTGTTTCAAAAACTTTAGTTGGCTTTGAAATGATTGACAAGGGTATTCCAAGACAGCATTATCCAATTCTGGATTCTAAATCGAATATTATTGGAGAAGTAACATCCGGAACTATGTCGCCATCACTAAAAGTTGGAATTGGGATGGGCTATGTTAAGCCTGAATTTTCAAAAATTGACACTGAAATATTCATAGATATAAGAGGAAAAGCTTTAAAGGCCAAAGTTGTAAAGCTCCCATTCTATAAGGGATAAGCCGAATAGTTAAAAATAAATTTTATAGCTGCTGCATAGGGTTATCATAACCAACCTTTGCAGCAGCTTTTTTATATAAATTGCTAATGATTGTATTTAACTTTATTTTAGGGATTACAATAATCACAGACCGCTAAAAATTAGTAACTTTATAGCTATAAAGGAATTAAATCTTATTTGATGAAAAGAGAAATTATCAGGAGCGTTACAGTTTTATTACTAAGTGTTGTATTCATCACACTCCCGGCGATAAAAGCATATCCATTCGGGTTTCATGCACATAGAAAAATAAACAGGATGGCTGTTTTTACTTTACCACCTGAAATGGTAGGCTTTTTCAGAAAGCATATTGAGTACATTACAGAACAGAGTATTCAGCCGGATAGACTTGCACATGCTATACCAGGTGAAGCTCCAAGACATTATATTGATATTGACCAATATGGAGAGAATCCATTTGCAACAGTGCCAAAAACATGGACAAAAGCTGTTGAAAAATACTCTGAGGATACACTTATGGCTCATGGGGTATTACCTTGGCATATAAATGTAATGATGACAAGGCTTACTAGAGCATTTGAATCTGGAGACGTTGACCGGATTCTATATAATGCCGCGCATATTGGGCACTACATAGCCGATGCGTGCACGCCCTTGCATACAACAAAATACTATAATGGAAGAACTCCAGATGAAGTAGGGATACATGGATTTTGGGAAAGCCGATTACCCGAACTTTATGCCGATGGTTTTAATTATTTCGTTGGAAGAGCTGAGTATATAGAATATCCGCTTGAGAAAGTTTGGGAATTAGTAAAAAACAGCCATTTAAAAGTGGATACAATTTATCAGGTATTTAATGATTTAAGATTAAGGATGGGTGCTGATAGAGTGTATTCTCACGAATCTAGGGGCATGTCTAATATGAGGGTTTACTCACGCGATTTTTCAAAAGCTTTTCATGAAGAGCTTAAGTTTATGGTTGAAAGACAAATGAAACTCGCTACAAAAAGTGTTGGAGATTTTTGGTACACAGCATGGGTAAATGCAGGGCAGCCTGAGTTATCAAAAGTTGTAAAAGCAGTAAGTGAAGATCACATAAAGGAACTGGAAGAAGAAAAAAAGAAATTCGAGCAGACTGAAAAACCCCAAGGAAGGTATTATCCTCAATAATTAATAATCTACAGTCTTTTAAAGTAAAATAGATATGTAAAATATGCTATTACAGAAGGTATGATTATAATTGTATGCAAAAGAGATAGAAATACCATACCATAATCTGAAGGCTTCGATATAATAAGAGGAATAGCTAAAAATACTATTTGAGAGACAGTAAACAACCAAAAGCCCAGTATTCCTTTTCTACTTGTCATTGCTAATCCTATTATACCAATCACAGGCATAGCAGCCATTGCAACAATTATAGCAGACATTACATTCCAAGTTTTAAGATGTATACCAATAGCAAACAAATGAATGCTGTTATAGTTGACAAACACATCAGGATTGAAGTGAGCTATATTCATAAAAACACCTACTATGAAATTCAAAACCATTATAAAATAAGCCACAACAGATATCACTACAATAATTCCAGGTTTGTGAACTTTAACTTCGGCTAATTTTTCCTTTATTTCTTCCTTTTGGTCTGAAACATGATGAACAATAATAACATCTTCTTGCATCTGTCTGACTTTTAATTAATAATGTGCCAACTTTTAGGCAATCTTTCAAAAGTAATTTCTATTACTTTTATTTTTATACGTATTTCACGGGTTTTTTGTTCACAATAAAATTAATTGATTTGTGGATTTCTACAAACATTAATTTGTCATTTTCGACGAATGATACGTATTGCCTGAATTTAACCAGTAAACTTTCCAACAAAGGAGACGTTTTTAATGGTTTTCTAAATTCAATAGCTTGACCTGCATTAAACAGTTCAATAGCAAGTATTTTCTCAACATTTTCTGCAATTTTCAGGGCTTTTACCGCCGCATTGGCTCCCATACTTACATGATCTTCCTGTCCTTGAGAACTTTCAATAGAATCTACAGACGCAGGTGTGCAGAACTGTTTATTTTGGCTTACAATAGATGCTGCAGTATATTGGGGAATCATGAAACCGGAATTCAAACCGGGGTGAGCCACCAAAAATGAAGGTAAGCCCCTCTCCCCTGCTATTAGCCTGTAAATTCTCCTTTCAGAGATATTACCCAGCTCTGCCAATGCAATTGCAAGAAAATCTAGGACTAACGCTAAAGGTTGTCCGTGAAAATTACCTGCAGATATTATTTTATCGCTTTCAGGGAAAATTGTAGGATTGTCTGTAACAGCGTTTATTTCATTAGTAACAACCTGAATAACATAGTTTATGGCATCTTTACTTGCTCCATGAACCTGAGGCATACACCTGAATGAATAAGGATCTTGGACATGCTTTTTAGGCTGTTTTATCAGTTCACTTCCTTCAAGTATCTTTCTGATATTCTTTGCAGTTTCTATCTGACCTGAGTGATGCCTGATTTGATGCACGTCATCGTCAAATGGTTCAATTCTACCATCATATGCCTCAAGCGACAATGCTCCTATTGTATCTGCCCATTCTACAATGTTATTGGCCTTTATAAGGCTGTAAACCGCGTATGAAGCCATGAATTGTGTTCCATTAAGCAAAGCAAGACCTTCCTTTGAAGCTAGCTTAACCGCCTCTAAATTGAGCTCTGCCAAAACTTCAGCAGCTTCTCTGGTTTTTCCGTTATAAATAACTTGTCCCATCCCAATAAGAGGCAGACATAAATGCGCCAGAGGACAAAGATCACCACTCGCTCCGAGCGAACCCTGTTCATAAACTATTGGAATTATATCATTATTATAGAAATCAATAAGCCTCTGAACAGTATCTAATTGCACCCCTGATTTACCATAAGATAAAGATTGAACCTTTAAAAGCAGCATTATCTTAACTATATCCGGTCTTACTATATCACCTATGCCACATGCATGCGACATCATAAGGTTTTCCTGAAGTTTACCTAGGTCTGATTCACTAATAGAATGGTTGCACAAAGAACCGAAACCCGTAGTAACTCCATAAACAGGCTCTTTCTGTGTTGCAATTTTATTGTCGAGATAATTTCTGCAATCAACTATTAGCTTTTCTGCTTCTTTGGATAAGGCAAGTTTCTTTTTTGATGATAAAATTGTTTCAACATCCTGTATTGTTAGCGTTTTCGGACTTATATGATGTATTTCCATAGTATATTTAAGAAGTTTATTTGTAACGATTGTTATAATTTCTTTATAATATCAATAGCTTGTTGAATGCTTACATTTTTTTGCTCCCCTGATACCATATTTTTTAATGTAACAGTTTTATTATCAATCTCTTCCTGTCCGGCCATTATAACAAAAGGAACACCAACTTTAGAGGCATACTGCATTTGTTTTTTCATTTTGGCATCTTCGGGAAATAATTGACATTTAATACCTTCATTGCGCAAAGCATTTAAAACATCAAGATTATACTTCAGTTCATTCTCACCAAAATTAATTGCTATAACGCTGGTGGATGTAGACGTATTCTCAGGAAATTTATTCAGTTCATTTAATACATCATAAATACGGTCTGCTCCAAAAGAAATTCCCACTCCAGAAACTCCAGGCAATCCGAAAATTCCTGTAAGGTCGTCGTATCTTCCACCTCCACTTATGCTTCCCATAGCTACATCAACAGCTTTAACTTCTATAATTGCACCGGTATAATAGTTTAAACCTCTGGCAAGCGTTAAATCAAGTTCAACAGTTATATCAATACTTAGCTTTTCAATAATGCTAAAAACCTCCCTGATTTCAGCAATACCCAATAATCCGATTTCAGATGATTTTAAGATTTCGCCCAGTTTGTTCAGCTTTGCCTCGTTTGTGCCTTGCAATAATAAAACAGGTTCTAGCTTTTTAATTGCCTCGCTTGATAAGCCTTTAGATGCAAGCTCTGCTTTCACATTATCAAGACCGATTTTATCAAGCTTGTCTATTGCAATGGTAATATCAATTATTTTTTCAGATTCTCCAATAAACTCCGCAATTCCGGTTAGAATTTTTCTATTATTCAGCTTGACTAAAACATTAATGCCCAATGCTTTAAAAATGTCATCAACAATTTTAACAAGCTCGGCCTCATTATACAAAGAATCGCTGCCTATCACATCAACATCACATTGATAAAACTCACGATATCTGCCTCTTTGAGGTTTATCAGCTCTCCAAACCGGCTGAATCTGATACCTTTTAAAAGGGAAATTTATTTCGTGTTGATATTGTACTACATACCTTGCGAAAGGCACTGTAAGGTCATACCTCAGAGCTTTTTCGCAAATCTGAGCAGATAATTTATTGGAATCTTTTGAGTTTAAATCTGAAGCCTCAACTTTTGACAAGTAATCCCCTGAATTCAAAATTCTGAATATAAGTCTATCGCCTTCCTCCCCGTATTTACCCATTAAGGTAGAAAGATTCTCCATAGAAGGAGTTTCAATCGGATTATATCCATAAAGTTGAAAAACTTGCTTTATTGTATCAAAAATATAATTCCTGCGGGCAATTTCAACAGGGTTGAAATCTCTTGTTCCTTTTGGAATTCCTGGTTTTTCTTTAGCCATAATGATTTTATTAAGAAAGGCAAAAATAATAGTTTTTACTGAATCATTTCAAACTTCATTCTTGTAATCACTATTATCCTTTTATAACAGCAAGAGGTTTCAGTTCAACCAGAACATCCACAAGGTCTTGTTGGTTTTTCATTACTTCGTCAATGTTTTTGTAGGCGCTGGATGCTTCTTCTAGGTCGTTGGCATTGCGTATAGAGTGGATTATGCCTTTTTCGTTTAGATAATTGATTTCTTTTTTCAGGTCTAATGAGCGTATTGCTTCTTTTCTGCCCATAACTCTTCCTGCGCCGTGTGAGCAGCTTTCAAAACTGTCTTTATTGCCTTTGCCTTTCACAATATAGCTGTTTGTTCCTTGTGAGCCAGGTATAATGCCAGTAGTTTTTTTGTCGGCTTTAGTAGCTCCTTTGCGATGTATTATAACTTCTCTTCCAAAATGCTGCTCTTTGCTTGCATAATTATGTGCGATATTAATAATTGGCGCAAACTTCACACTTGCTTTATAATGATCCTGAAATACACTTACAATTCTCTCCATCATAAGTTTACGGTTTGCCAAAGCAAAATCTACGCAGTAATTCATTTCATTGAAGTATTGAATGCCTTGTTCTGAGTCTAGATGCAGATATGCAAGTTGCACAGATTTAGGTACAGGGCTCTTCATCTTTTCATTTAAGTCAACAGCCATACGATTGTAATAATCAGCTACTTGCTTTCCGAGATTTCTACTGCCGGAGTGAACCATAATCCAAATTTTATTATCATTAGACTGTTGGATTTCTATAAAGTGGTTGCCACCTCCAAGAGTTCCTATCTGTCGTCTGGCGCTATCGTATTCTCTTCTGATTACCGGCATTTTATCAAGGTTGTATCCTGATGGCATTAATTCTTCAGCTTGTTGAGTTTTATGATGTTTAAAACCCAGTGGAATCAACATTCTTATATCGCTTAGTATTTGCTTAAGTTTATCTCTGGGAATTTCTTCAATGTTGGTCTGAACAGCACACATTCCGCAGCCTATATCAACCCCGACAGCATTGGGGATAATAACTTCTTTTGTAGCCAAAACTCCGCCTATAGGCATTCCAAACCCCTGATGACAATCGGGCATTAAAGCGATATGCTTGAATGCATAAGGATGATTAGCAAGGTTTTTTGCCTGCTCAAGTGCACCATCTTCAATATCATCAAGCCATAGCTTAATTGGAAGCTTTTCTGTTTTTAACTCTTTTAGCATAAGTTAAGGTTAATGTGCCAATGTGCCAATGTGTTAATGTGTTAATGTGCCAATGTGTTAATTTGTTAATGTGCCAATGTGCTAATTTATTTCAACTTACGAATTACTCTTAATCCTTACATTCCTCTGAACCACGGGATATCTCGCTAACGCTCGATATGACAGGCTTTTCAAACCTTAAAATTGGCACATTAGCACATTGGCATATTAATTAATTAGCTTTCGATATCTAATCCTCTTCGGTCCGCTATCGCCCATACGTTTTTTGCGATTTTCCTCATATTCTGAGTAAGAACCTTCAAAGAAAATAACATTAGAATCGCCTTCAAAAGCAATAATGTGAGTGGCAACTCTATCTAGGAACCAGCGATCGTGGGTAATAATAACTGCACATCCGGCAAAATTTTCGAGACCTTCTTCCAGAGCTCTAAGAGTGTTGATATCAATATCATTGGTAGGTTCATCGAGAAGCAGCACATTTGCTTCGCTTTTTAATGTCATAGCCAAATGAAGGCGGTTTCTCTCACCACCTGAAAGTACGCCGCATTTTTTACCTTGATCTACTCCGCCGAAGTTAAATCTTGAAACATAAGCTCTGCTGTTCATCTGCCTTCCTGCAAGGTTAATAAGGTCATTACCTCCAGAAATAACTTCCCAAACTGTTTTTTCAGGGTCAATTTCAACGTGAGTTTGGTCAACATAACCAATCTTTACGGTTTCACCAATTGCTATATCGCCTTTATCAGGCTTTTCCATTCCCATTATCATTCTGAAAAGCGTAGTTTTACCGGCTCCGTTTGGACCAATAATACCCACAATACCTGCAGGTGGAAGCATAAAATTAAATTTGTCAAACAACAATTTATCTCCAAAAGCTTTACCAAGTTCTACAGCTTCTATTACTTTACCACCCAAGCGAGGTCCATTAGGAATGAAAATTTCCAATTTTTCCTCTTTTTGTTTTACATCTTCATTAAGCATTCTATCGTATGCGCCTAATCTGGCTTTAGCTTTAGCATGTCGTCCTTTAGGACTCATTCTTACCCATTCCAATTCTCTTTCAAGAGTTTTCTTGCGCTTGCTCTCTGATTTCTCCTCCATTTCAAGTCTCTTGGTTTTTTGTTCCAACCATGATGTATAATTACCTTTCCATGGGATGCCTTCTCCTCTGTCTAGTTCAAGAATCCAACCAGCTACATTATCAAGGAAATAACGGTCGTGAGTAATAGCAATAACAGTTCCTTTATATTGTTTAAGATGTTGTTCTAACCAATCAATACTTTCAGCATCCAAATGGTTTGTAGGCTCATCGAGCAAAAGAATATCCGGCTCCTGCAAAAGCAATCTGCAAAGAGCAACCCTACGTCTTTCACCACCGCTAAGATGGGCAACATTTTCTTCAGGGGCAGGACATCTAAGTGCATCCATTGCGCGTTCAAGTTTGTTGTCAAGCTCCCATGCATCGTGTTGTTCTATAAGGTCGGATAATTCACCTTGCCTATTTATGAGTTTATTCATTTCATCATCGCTCATTGGCTCTGAAAACTTCAAATTTACTGCTTCATATTCCTTAAGAATATTTACAACCTCCTGAACACCTTCTTCAACAATTTGTCTAACAGTTTTAGAATTGTCAAGAATAGGCTCCTGAGGCAAATACCCAACAGAATAACCGGGAGAAAAAACCACTTCGCCATTGAATGTTTTTTCAACACCGGCAATAATCTTCATTAAGGTTGATTTCCCGGAGCCATTAAGGCCTATAATGCCTATTTTAGCACCATAGAAGAATGAAAGATAAATATCCTTCAAAACCTGTTTTGAGGGTGGGAAAACCTTGCTTACCCCTACCATTGAAAAAATGATTTTCTTATCGTCGCTCATAGTTGAAATTGGATTTATATAAATAATAGTTTTGCCTATAAATTAAGGTACAAAACAACAAAAAATTTATGACAAGATGTGATGTTGGTATAGTTATTTTATATTAGGTCAGATAAAAATATAGAAATACAAGAGGTATAAGAATTCCTGGAATTGTAAACCATATTCCCCTACGCTTAAAACTATTTTTCCCTCTGTTCATATAAAGTCCGGTTAATGCAAATACGATTAGTCCGGCAGCAAATAGATCAGAAAACCACGTCCATAATTTCTTAGGCGCATTGTAGTGAAGAAAGTTGAATTGATATAAAACCGGAATTCTTTTAGTAACTTCCAAATATCCATCTCCCGTTGTGGTATTTACCTGAACAACCCTTCCGCGATCAAATCGGCCACGGTCAAAATATATAATCAGATTGTCGGCCACTACCCTAATGTTTCTGTATTGCTGAGTTATTTCAAGCTGATTAAGATAATAAATTGCATGTTCATCTTTGTCGGTTATTTCTTCTTTTGGAAGATTTAATTGGAAATGGTCTTTTGTTATTATATAATTAGGATTCCAATGGTGTCGGTGATTTAATGTAATACCGGAAATCCCATAAATGATACACATTCCAAAGAAAAAGTAACCCAAATCTCGGTGTACAGCTCTGTTTATTTGTCTTAACTTCATAGTATTATAATTTTGACTGCAAAGTTAGAAAGATTGGTGGAAAAAGGAAATAGGGGTATAAGGTATAGGGTATAGGGTATAGGGTGAAAAAAAACCGCAATATTCAATCATATTGCGGTTTTTTGTATCAAATTTTCAGATTATATCCATTCGAAAGAAACAAGGTCGATATGAAATTTAACCATTTTTTTCTGAATCTCTTTTAATTCTTTATCATGATCGCAATCGTGATCATGCACATGTTCTTCTTCGGCTTCAGCTTCTGCTACAACCTCTTCAGTTGTTTCAGCATTTTCGCAATCGTGTGCTTTTTCTTCTTTTAAAACACTAACTTTTCCAATCACAGAAATCATTTTTCCTTCACTTTCAGGATTAATTTGTCCTGCAAATTCGCCAAGGTTTACTCTAACTCTTAATTCATTGTTATCTTCAGCTACAATGTGCATTTTATCGCCACTGTGACGACATGTATGAAGAACTAAGCCTTCGAAATGAACTTGTTGTCCATCTAGTTCAGCTGCCTTTTCATAAAGTTCAGCAATTGTATAAGTGTCAATAATTTGTTCTACCTCTTTAGGCTGTTGAGAACATGAAAACAAAAATAAACCTGCAACTGCAAATAATAAAGCGATTTTTTTCATAATTTGATTTTAATTTAGTTAAAAATATGGTTAATAATACAATTTGCAAAGTTATTCATTAATCATAAAAAGCATAAAAAAAGTAACATTTTTTTTCACTACTGAACGACTAAAAAAAAATAGGGGTTAATCCCCGAAGGTTTCACCCCATGTTGTAAGTTTGCTTTGCGAACAACAAACAACATGAGCAAAAATACGGAAATAAAATTTGTCGGACAGCCGATTTTCAAACAAGTAATAAGTCTTATTGATGCGATTGGTATCAAAA
>JAGXRQ010000062.1 GCA_018335675.1 Bacteroidota bacterium
GAACATCATTTTACCTCTTGGTTGGGGTTGGCACCCAACACCAAAATATCTGGGGGAAAAGAAATAAGTAGCAGGATTGGAAAGAAAAAACATTATGCGGGTCAGGCTTTTAGAATCGCTGCTAATAGTTTGCATAGTAGCAAGAGTCCTTTAGGCGACCACTTTAGAAGATTAAAGGCAAGAGCCGGCGCAGGGAAGGCAGTTGTGGCAACAGCACGAAAACTGTCCATTATCTATTATAAAATGATAATCAACCAACAAAGTTTCAACCCAAATGCGCTACTTGAATTTCAACAAAAATATAAACAAAAGAAAATCAATCAGTTAAGGATGAAATTAGCTAAACTGGAAGCTGCATGAACGAGGAAGTTATATAAGAGTTCTAGATAAAGCCTCATAAGCATTATTTGCTAAATCCTTATTGTCACTTTCTATTGCATCAGTGATTGTTTTCTCTAAGTAATAAATTGATTTTGAGTAGTTTTTTATTGCTCTATGTATTATACCCGCTCTATAATTAGCATTCATCTCTCCCCTTTTATTGTTGAGAAGCTTATACATTTCCAAAGATTTCTCAACATACTTTAATGCTTCAGTATAGTTATCCATTGAAAAATAAGTAAATCCAATAGAACTAATTATACTAGCCTGCGCCGACACATTATTTAGCATTTTATTATAATCAAGGGCTTTAATAAAATAATCCAAAGCTTTATTTTTATCCAAAGTAGTTTCAGATATTGGATCGCTGTAGAGATATCCGAGGTAAGTATAAGACCTCGCAATTCCTTGAATATCATTTACTTCAACTTGCATTTCTAATGCCTGCAAGTTAAGATTAATTGCTTTAGGAAAGTTTTCGGGACCTTGCATTGAATATGTATACGCTAGTTCATTATATAACTTTCCTATTAAAACAGAATCATTAATAAAATTTAAATAACTCATTCCTTCTAAAAGATAACCCAAACTAGCGGGATAATCACCAATAGAAGTATTTAAACTGCCAAGAAATAGGCAACTCTGAGCAATTCCATTGTAATAGTTAAGAGATTTGCTAAGAACAAGAGCTGAATCAACAATTTGAAGTGCAAGCCTTTTATCATCCTTATAACTAGCTGCAAGGTCAAAAAGACTAATAACTTTATTAGTATCATTTGGCATTGAAAGAACAGCAATAAAAGTGCTATCGGCATTGATATTTGCTTCAAGATTTTTGATATTGCCCAAATATAAAAAAGCAAGAACTAACAATATAATCTTAATACTTTTCATATCATAAATTCAATATATTCAATTACATAAAACCAAACAATTGAAAATCAAATATAAATAAAAAAGACAAGAAATTCTCTGCTAATATAATATTCTTGGGAATTATATTAATATGGATAAGAGGGTTATATCATCAACCTGATCGTAGGATTCATCTTTATCTGGATTTTTCCAATTGAATAATGATTTTTCAATTGTTAATTTTTGATCTATCAGGTTATGTTGTGCAGTGTTAATTAATAATTGTTTTAACTGTTTTGAAGAAAACTTTTTCCCTTCGGGTCCGCCAAACTGGTCAATAATTCCGTCAGAAAACATATATAAACGGTCTTGGCTCTGAATATCAATTTTGTGATTAGTGAAATTTTCCATTTTGTTATTGTATGCAACTGATGTGCTATCAGGTTTAAACTCTTCAATTTCATAAGATTCTTTTTGAGTTTTTCTTATAATCCAAAGAGGGCTTCTAGCACCTGCCCATATACAATAATTGGATTGTCTGTTAATGCTTGCAATACAAATATTCATCCCTTCTCTTTTCATATCTTGTTCTGAATTCTGCAATAAAGATTCAACGAGAGACGACCTAAGCTCATTAAGGATTGTAGCTGGATCAATAATTTCCTTTCTTCTCACAATTTCATTTAACAAACTAATCCCCAAAAGGCTCATAAAAGCTCCTGAAACACCATGTCCGGTGCAATCAGCCACAGCAATTACGAGGGTTCCTTTAATATTTGCAGCCCAGTAAAAATCGCCTGAAACAACTTCTTTTGGTTGAAAAATAATAAAATGCTCTCCAAGGATCTCTGTTGATTGTTTTTCTGAAAGAATTAGTGCAGATTGAATGTGCTGAGCATAAGAAATAGAATCCTCCATTTTTTTCTTCTGCAATTCGATTAAATTCTTGTGATTAACCACAACCCTATGCTGAGCTTCAATTTCATCTTTTTGAGCTCTAATTTCTTCGTTAGCCTGTTCAAGTAAGATATTCTTTTCACTAATTAATTTATTGCTTTTTTTCTTTTGAGTATATGCATAAAGAACTAGTATAATAAGTATTCCAAGCAAACCTGACCCGGCTAATAAAAAATTCCTAACGGTGATTTGCCTTTTATTTTCAATTTCTTGTTTTTCAATTATATATTTCTGAGTTTCAATTTCCTGTTGTTTCTTTTCGGTTTGATATTTTGTTTCAACTTCAGTAAGAGCTTTCGTTTTTTCTTCACTAAAAATACTATCCTTTGTTTCGATAAATAATTCAGCATACTCAAGGGCTTTTGGCAGATTGCCCAAAAGCTTATTAACTTTCATCAAAGATTTTGCTGCAAGATTTATTCTTGAAATAGAATTTACTTCTTTTGCAATTTGCATAGATTTATTAGCATATGTTAAAGCCGTATTCAAGTAATAATTATATTTTTCGGGCTCTGATTTGTGCAACTCTGCTAAATCAACATTTACCATAGCTATATTCTCGCAATTAAGAGCCATTCCACTCTTATCTCCAATAATTTCTTTCAATGAAATAGATTTCATAAAGTTGTCAATTGCTTTATTAAAAACATCAATCTTTTCCTTCTTACCTTTTATTATTTTTCCTTTTTCATTAAACGCAGTTCCAATATTGTTATAGCACATTGACATATTTCTTCTATCACCAATTTCTTCAGAAATTGCCAGAGCTTTATAATAATATTCCAGAGCTTCATCAATATTCTCAAAGCTATCGTCAATGTTATTTTTCTTTCTATTTAGGTCAACAAGAACAGCACCTATATTATTGTAGCATCCGGCAATTTGTTGTTTTTTATCTAATTCAATTGCAATCTCCAATGCTTTTGTGTAATACTCAAGAGCTTTATCAAGATTATT
This sequence comes from Bacteroidota bacterium, assembly GCA_018335675.1. Classification (GTDB taxonomy): domain Bacteria; phylum Bacteroidota; class Bacteroidia; order Bacteroidales; family UBA7960; genus PWND01. The sequence continues at coordinate 3,151 of JAGXRQ010000062.1, forward strand.
TTGATTTTTGTGAATATTGCCGATATTATTATAATTACCAGCTAGAATATCTTTATTTCCAAGTGTTTCATTTATTTCTAGGGCAATCATAAAAGATTCCAGGGCCTTATCATAAACGCCAAGGTTCCAATAAACAAGTCCGATATTATTATATGCTCTGGCAATATAATCTTGATTATTTATTTCCCTGCTAATTTCAAGAAATCTTTCAAAATGCATCATACCTTCAAAATAATTACCGTGAGATGCATTAATCATTCCAAGCCTATTAACAGCATCTGCAACTTGAATAAGGTCATTTAATCCTTCAAATATTTCCACAACCCTTGAGTACTTATTTACAGCCTGATCTATTCTACCTGAAAGCCAGTCGATATTTCCCAACAATCTTAATGCTTCAGCTTCCTGTGTTTGAAATCTTTTATTTTTTTTAAAATTAATATTTGCAAGTTGGACAGCATTGTCGAAATAGAGAATTGCTGAATCAGTATTTATTTTCTGAAATTCTAAACCTTTTTCAATAAAATTGTTGATTCGTGTTGTATCATGGATGTTGTCATCAGAAATAGCTTCAGCGAAATTTGGTAATCCAAATATCAATAAAAAGCAAAGAAAACCAATATATTTCTTCTTCATTTTTAGTTGTTTTTGAGGTGCTGTGAAGGAATAACAAATTTATTAAAAAAGATTAGAACAAGGCTTTTATAAAGATAATTTTATTTTTTATCAGAATTATTAAGTTGTTCGTATAATTGAGAAAACATTGAATTCTTTATTATAAAGTTTCAAAAAAATACTTTCTTTAAATAAACTAAATCAGCAACTTAAGGATAAAGCTACAATAATTTGCAGTTTTTTTGTAAAAATATTTTTGGTTATTAAAATATAGAAAGTATCTTTGCACTCTCAAAAAATGAGGGTATCGTTCTTAGATATTCAGAACTAAATTGACTTGGTAGCTCAGCCGGTAGAGCACATCCCTTTTAAGGATGGGGTCCTGGGTTCGAATCCCAGCCAAGTCACTTTTTTTATTATAGGGCTGTAAGTAGAAGTTCTATATCCTGATAAGGAAGACTATAGTGCTCCCCAATGTGCTGATTAGTAAGTGCCCCATTAAAAATATAAACTCCGTGTCTAATTCCCTGATCTGTTTTTAACAAGCTTAAAATACTTCCTGATTCACCAAGATTTATAAGTACCGGAGCAAAGAAGTTACTAAAAGCATACGAAGCCGTATGAGGCACTCTTGATGCTATGTTTGGAACACAATAATGAGTAACTCCATGTTTTTGAAAAACCGGTTCAGCATGGTTGGTAAGACTTGATGTTTCAAAACACCCGCCTTGATCAATACTAACATCAATTATCACAGAGCCTTGTTTCATTTGTTTTACCATATCATCAGTAACAAACACAGGAGTTCTGCCTAATCTGGAATGTATTGCACCAATAGCAACATCAGCAGTTTTGAGTGATTTTAGGAGAATTTTAGGTTGAATAATAGAAGTGAAAACTCTTGAGTTAAGGTTGTTTTGTAATCTTCTAAGCTTATAAATAGAGTTATCAAAAACTTTGACCCAAGCACCTAGTCCCATTGCTGCTCTGGCTGCAAATTCACCAACAGTACCTGCGCCAAGAATAACTATTTCTGTAGGTGTAATACCAGAAAAACCGCCAAACATTCTGCCTTTTCCATATTTCTTGTCGGCAAGAAATTCGCCTGCAATAAGAATTACTGTATTTCCGGCAATTTCACTCATACTTCTTAGCAATGGAAAAGTGTTCATTTTGTCTTTTATCATTTCAAACGACAAAGCTGTAACTTTTTTTCTCATAAGAGTTCGGAAATATTCTTCTCTCTGCACTGCCATTGTAACAGTAGAAATAAGAATCTGACCCGGCTTAACCAGCTCAAGTTCTATATCGCTTAAGGGAGCTATTTTCAAAATAATATCTGCTTCAAACACCTCATTGGCGGTGGCGACAATTTCCGCCCCTGCCTCAGCATATTCATTATCGGGAAAATAAGCATTTTCTCCGGCTTTGGTTTCGACAATAACTCTATGTCCGTTTTGTACAATAAGAGCAACACCTTCCGGAGCCAATGATACTCTAGTCTCCATCAACATAGTTTCTTTCGGAATACCAATTATCAGGTTACTTTTTCTTTTACTGACTTCAAGCATTTCTTCCTTTGGCAATAAAGCTCCGGAGGGACCAAAAAATTTATATTCATGATGAGACGTTTCCATATATTTCAATTTTAGTATCTTATAATTCTCTTATTATCTAGCTCTTCCATGTATATTTTTACACTATTATCAGGTAGCAATTCTTCAATTTTTTCAGGCCACTCTATAAAACAATAATTTCCGGAATAAAAATAATCCTCATAGCCTATGTCATAAGCTTCCTCTACCTTTTTAATTCTGTAAAAATCAAAATGATAAACAGGAGTATTATTTTCAGTTGCATATTGATGAACTATTCCAAAGCTTGGACTACATGCTTTATCAGAAACTCCGAGTTTACTGCACAAAGTTTTAATAAATGTTGTTTTACCAACTCCCATATTGCCAAAAAAGGCAAATATTCTAAAATCGGGAAATTCAGACAACAACTTTTCGGCAATTGATGGCAGCTCACTTAAACTTTCACAAATTAAACTATTATTGCGTTTATTCATCAACTCTTAGGCCTTAAAAACACAAATGGAACAATCATTTCTTCAAGAGAAATACCCCCATGCTGGAAAGTATTTCTATAATAATTTACATAATAATTATAGTTGTTTGGATAAACAAAGAATCCATCTTTTTTTGCAAAAATAAATCTACTGCTAACATTATCTTGTGGAAGGTACGCCATTGCAGGATTGGAAACATCCAAAACTTCCTTTTTCTCGTATTGCAAGCTCTTGCCGGTTTTAAATCTCAGATTAGCATTAGTGTTCTTATCTCCAATTACTTTCAATGGATTTGATACCTTTATTGAACCATGATCTGTTGTAATAATCACATTTATTTTTTTATAATGCAGATGATTAATTATATCAGTTAAGGGAGAATGATCGAACCAGCTAAGAGTCAGAGATCTATAAGCAGCCTCATCATCAACCAATTCTTTAATTACTTCCATTTCAGTTCTGGCATGAGACAGCATATCTACAAAATTATACACCAAAACATTAAGATTGGCGTTAAGATAATTATCGATGTTTTCAGCAAATTTCTTTCCAGCACTAAGGGTGAGAATTTTATTATAATGAAATTTGATATTTAGACCATTACGTTTAAGTTGTTCGCCCAAAAGCTCCATTTCGAAACGGTTTCTCGACGACTCATCCTCGCCATTATCCCAATATTGAGGATATTTTTTCATTATATCAATAGGTACAAGTCCTGCAAAAAAAGCATTTCTAGCATATTCAGTTGTTGTGGGTAATATGCTAAAATATAAGTCTTCAATTTCTATATTAAATAGTTCTTCAAATCGAGGTTGAAGAATTTTCCACTGGTCAAACCTAAGATTATCAATTAGAATAATAAAAGTTTTCTCATGTTTCTTCAATATTGGAATGCATTTTTCTTTGAAAACAGTATGAGAAAACACAGGTTTATCTTCAGTTTTTCCGGCCAACCAATCAGTATAATTGTCTTCAACATAGTCTGAAAATAAGGAATTAGCTTCAACTTTCTGCATTTTCAGAATTTCATTCAGGCTATCATCTTTAGATTTCTCCAATTCGAGCTCCCAATATGTCATTTTTTTATAAAGTTCTATCCATTCATGATGATCGAGCCTGTTAGATAAAGCCATGCCAAGTTGTCTAAACTCTTGTTGATAATTTAAAACAGTTTTTGCCGTAATCAATCGTTTATTATCCAGAGTCTTTTTCAATGAAAGAAGAATCTGATTAGGATTCACGGGTTTAATAAGGTAATCAGCAATTTTACTGCCTATTGCATCTTCCATTATAGATTCTTCTTCACTTTTAGTAATCATAATAACAGGAAGAGCTGGTTTTAAGTTCTTTATTATATTTAGAGTTTCTAAACCGCTTAAACCAGGCATATTTTCATCCAGAAGAACAACATCAAATAATTTATCCTTAATAAGGTCTATGGCTTCATTGCCGTTAGTTGCAGTAGCAACATCGTAACCTTTTTCTTTCAAAAAAATTAAATGGGGCTTTAGCAATTCTATTTCATCATCAGCCCACAGGATATTTACAGCCATAAATATTTAAGGTTAAACATTATTAAAAAGTGCAATAAACTGTTTTTCAGGCAAATTTTTAATAGAAAAGAAATGCAATTGCTACCCGACAATAAGTTCTTGCACATTAGCAAATTTAATTAAAATTAACGACATTTGGCACTTTAAATCAACTGCAAAAACAAATTTTCATTAAAATGAAAAAACAGCCAATAAATAAACTCAAGATATTTAACGATCCGGTTTACGGTTTTATAAACGTGCCATTTGAAGAAATATTTGACCTGATAGAAAACCCATATATACAGCGTTTACGAAGGATAAAACAACTTGGATTAACGCAATTAGTTTACCCAGGTGCGCTTCATACACGTTTTCATCATGCAATGGGGGCCATGTATCTTATGGTACAAGCAATAGAAATTTTGCGTTTTAAAGGACATGATATAACTGAAGAAGAAGCACTAGCTGTAACTACAGCCATTCTACTTCATGATATTGGTCACGGTCCATTTTCACATGCTTTAGAAAATTCTATTGTACACGAAATGGATCATGAAGATCTTTCTTCATTGTTCTTTGAAAGGCTTATAGAAAAATATGGGAATAATCTTAAGATTGCAAAGGATATTTTCAACAATAAATATCACAAGAAATTTTTATATCAATTGGTTTCCGGGCAACTTGATATGGACCGTTTAGATTATTTAAATAGAGACTGTTATTTTACCGGAGTATCAGAGGGTGTTATTAGTTACGACAGGATTATTAAAATGTTAAATGTTGCTGATAATCAGCTTGCTATTGATGAAAAAGGAGTTTATTCGGTTGAAAAATTTCTTATAGCCAGACGGCTAATGTATTGGCAGGTATATTTGCACAAAACTGTAATATCAGCTGAAAACCTACTAATAAGCATTCTCAGAAGAGCCAAAGAACTCGCACTAGCAGGAGAGCAGTTATTTGCAACACCCTCATTATCAATGTTTTTATCAACAAAATATTACAGAGAAGATTTTGCAAAAGATTATAATCTACTTGACAGTTTTGCCAAACTTGATGATTTTGATGTAGTTGCATCAATAAAAGTATGGGCTTCCCACAAAGACAAAGTACTATCAACGCTATGCAATAACCTACTAAACAGAACATTATATAAAATTGAAATTCAACGAACCCCATTTTCGGATAGTTATATTGAAAAAGTCAATTCAGCAACAAAGAAAGTCCTTGGTATTAGTGAATCTGAGATTAATTACTTTCTGATAAATGGCATTGCATGCAACAATGCATATGACCCAAATGTAGGAAGTATAAAAGTAATTTTAAAAACAGGCGAACTTGTTGATTTGTCGTCGGCAAGTGACTACCTCAATAACACGATGATTTCGCAGGATGTGCAAAAGTATTACTTATGTTATCCCAAAGAAATAATACCTCATTTATAAAAATTTTGATAAGAATTTGCACAAATATTGGTAACTTGCGCAACTTTTTCTTAACGTTTTCATAACATACAATACATATAATAATGGATTTTTCTGCAGCAGAATTAGCCGGAATTCTAAACGGCAATATTGAGGGGAACCGGGAAGTTAAGGTAACCAGAATTTCAAAGATTGAAGAAGCCGAAGAAGGCTCACTAAGTTTTTTGGCAAATCCTGCTTACACTCATTACATCTACACTACTAAAGCTTCAATTGTATTAGTAAATAAAAGCTTCAAGCCGGAATCATCTTTAAAAACAACAATAATTAAAGTTGATGATGCTTATAGTTCACTGGCAAAATTACTTGAGTTATATGAAAAGAGTAAGCCAATTAAAAAAGGCATATCCGCTTTGGCATTTATTTCAGAAAATGTAAAAAAGGGCGAAAACATTTATGTTGGTGAATTTGCCTATATCGGGACCAATTGCATTATTGGGAATAATGTTCTAATTTACCCTCAAGCTTACATCGGAGATAATGTAGTAATAGAGGATGATTCAATAATTTATCCGGGTGCGAAGATTTATGCTAATTGCAAAATAGGTAAATCATGCATAATTCATTCAGGTGTAGTTATTGGTGCCGATGGGTTTGGATTTAGTCCACAAACTGAAAAAAACTATAGAAAAATAGCACAGATAGGAAATGTTATTGTAGAAGATGATGTTGAGATTGGAGCAAACACCACAATTGATAGGGCTACAATGGGTTCGACAATAATAAAAAAAGGAGTTAAGCTTGATAATCTTATACAAATAGCTCATAATGTTGCAATTGGAGAAAACACGGTTGTTGCAGCTCAAGCAGGAGTTGCCGGATCTTCAAAAGTTGGAAGCAATTGCATGATTGGAGGTCAGGTTGGCATAAGTGGGCACCTTAATATTGGCAATAACGTAAAAATGGCTGCTCAAGCAGGTGTAGGAGCAAATGTAAAAGATGATGAAATTATAATGGGCTCACCAGCTTTCGCAGCCTCGAAATACAAAAAAACATATGTTCATTTCCGCAATTTAGATACTATTGTAAGGAGAATTGATGAATTGGAAAAACAAATCAAGCTTTTAAACAACAAAGAATAAAGAATATCCAAATAAATAATATGGTTTTTACAAGGTTTTTTTTGATATATTTGCCCCCAAATTAAAATATACCAAAAAAGCCATGAGCGACAAACAAAAGACCATAAAAAATGAAGTTACTCTAAAAGGAGTAGGTCTGCATACCGGCAAAGAAGTTACTTTAACATTCAAACCTTCTGATGTGAATACAGGAATAAGATTCCTTAGAAAGGATATCGGTCCTGATGCTTTTATTGAGGCAAGTGCAGAATATGTTGTAAATACATCTAGAGGAACCACAATAGAAAAAAATCAAATAAGAGTTGCAACCATTGAACATGCTCTTGCAGCAGTAACAGGTTTGCAAATTAATAATTTAATAATTGAAATTGACTGTCCGGAAACACCAATTTTAGATGGTAGTGCTAAACATTATGTTGAAGCTCTTAAAAAGGCTGATATTGTTGAACAAGAGGCTTTAATAGAATATCTTGAGTTGAAAGAAACGATTCACTTCTATGATGAGGAAAAAGATTGTGAAATAATAGCAGTTCCATCAGACAGGTACAGAATTTCAAGCATGATAGATTTTCAATCGAAAGTGTTGCCTCCACAACATGCAAAACTAGATAACCTCGAAGATTTCGCTGAACAGATAGCGCCATGCAGAACTTTCGTTTTTTTACATGAGTTGGAAATGCTACTTGCAAATAACCTAATCAAGGGAGGCGACTTAAATAATGCGATTGTATTTGTTGACAAGGCAATTTCGCAAGTTGAGTTAGATAAACTTGCAACAGTATTTGAGAAACCAAGTGTTAGCGTGCAACCGGAAGGAATATTAAATAATCTTGAACTGTATTTTAATAATGAGCCGGCAAGGCACAAGCTTCTTGACATTATTGGGGACCTTACTCTAGTGGGCAAACCTATAAAAGCTCATATAATTGCCAGAAAACCGGGGCATATGTCGAATATTAAATTTGCTAAAGAGCTTATTAGTATTGATAAAAAACAAATACTTGATGCCCAGATTCCAAAATATGACCCTACAGTGCCTCCTATATATGATATTAATAAGATTAAAAAAATGTTACCACACAGGTATCCTTTCCTTCTTGTTGATAAAGTTATTGAATTATCTGACAGTCATGTAGTTGGAGTGAAGAATGTAACTGCAAATGAAGAATTTTTCACAGGGCATTTTCCTAATGAGCCTGTAATGCCAGGGGTATTGCAAATTGAAGCTCTTGCTCAAGCAGGCGGATTATTTATATTTTCAACAATACCAGATCCTGAAAATTACTCAACTTACTTCCTTAAAATTGACAATGCTAAATTTAAGCAAAAGGTTGTTCCAGGAGATACATTACTTTTAAAGTGCACTTTATTAACGCCTGTAAGAAGAGGACTTTGCCATATGCAAGCATATGCTTATGTTGGTAATAAAATTGTAATGGAAGCCGAAATAATGGCTCAAATAGTTAAAAATGTAGACCTTTTAAAATAAAAGAGTTTGCATTTATTGTTTATTAATGTAGAGAAAAATGAATCATTCACTTGCATATATTCATCCAAACGCAAAAATTGGCAATAATGTAACCATTTCACCATTTGTAACAATCACCGAAGATGTTGTTATTGGTGATAATACATGGATTGGACCGAACGTAACAATTATGGACGGTGCCAGAATAGGTAAAAATTGCAGAATTTTTCCGGGTTCTGTTATTTCCGCAATCCCTCAAGACTTAAAATTTGACGGAGAAATTACAACTGCCGAAATTGGCGATAATACTACAATTAGAGAATGTGTTACAATTAACCGTGGTACCAAGGCATTTAATAAAACTGTTATTGGAAGTAATTGTCTTTTAATGGCATATGTGCATATTGCTCATGACTGTGTAGTTGGAAATAATTGCATTCTAGCTAATGCTGCGACATTAGCAGGGCATATTGTAATTGACGATTACGCTATAATTGGAGGCTTATCTGCTGTTCACCAATTTGTAAATATTGGAAAATATGTTATGATAAGTGGAGGTTCTCTTGTAAGAAAGGATGTTCCTCCATATACAAAAGCAGCCAGAGACCCGCTATCTTTTGTTGGCATCAATTCAGTTGGGCTTAGAAGACGGGGGTTTGATAATGAATCAATAGGCATAATACAAGCTATTTATAGAATTCTATTCTTGAATAAGTACAGCGTTTCAAAAGCTGTAAGCATAATAGAAACTGAAATACAACCATGTGATGAGAAAGATGAGATTCTTAATTTCATCAAAAACTCAAACCGCGGAATAATGAAAGGCTATTAAATAAAGGCCGTAATAAAACATTATGCAAATAATTCTTGATAATGCCGGGAAAAAGTTCGGGAATCAATGGATTTTCAGAAATTTTGACTATACATTTGAGAGTGGCATCCATACCTCAGTTATTGGGAAAAACGGCTCAGGTAAATCAACTCTATTAAAAGTAATTTCAGGTTATTCCAATCTTACGGAAGGCAACATTAAATATTTATTTGATGAACCAAAACAGAGCTTAAGCAAACTTTATTCATTTATATCAATAGTTTCGCCACATCAACAACTCATTGAAGAGTTTACCCTTTCAGAATTATTGATTTTTCATTATAAACTAAAACCATCATCATATAATTATAACAATATAATAGAATTACTTGGGTTGCAATCAAATGCAAAAAAGCCGATAAAGGACTATTCATCGGGAATGAAGCAAAGGGTAAAACTTGGATTGGCATTGTTTAGTGATTCAAAGTTATTGCTACTTGATGAACCTTGCACCAATCTTGACAAAGAAGGAAGAGGTTGGTATAAAATATATCTTGAACAAACATCTCATAACCGGACAGTTATAGTTTTTTCGAACAATAATGAAGAAGAAACATTTTCTTGTGAACGTTCCATTTCCCTTTGATTTTTTATTATTTTTGTGCCCACAAAAATTTGAAACAAATTAACATAATAATATGGCTACAACAGCAGATTTTAGAAACGGATTGTGTCTTGAATTTAACAACGAATTATATGCTATTGTTGAATTTCAGCACGTAAAACCGGGTAAAGGCGGAGCATTTGTTCGCACTAAATTAAGAAACCTTAAAACCGGAAAAGTAATTCCAAATACTTTTAATGCGGGAGTAAAAATAAATATAGCCAGAGTTGAAAGGCGTCCTTATCAATATTTATATAAAGATGATACTGGATATAATTTCATGCACTCAGAAACATTTGAGCAGGTATCTATTCCTGAAGAACTTATTATGACTCCCAGTTTAATGAAGGAAGGGCAATCTGCTGAAATTATCTTTCACGCCGACACAGAAACTCCACTGAGTTGTGAACTTCCTGCTTTTGTTGAGTTGAAAGTTATTTACGCAGAGCCCGGTGTTAAAGGAGATACAGCTACTAACACATTAAAGCCTGCAACATTAGAAACCGGAGCACAAGTGAATGTTCCTCTTTTTATTGAAGAAGGCCAAATAATTAGGGTTGATACAAGAAATAACGCATACCACGAAAGAGTAAAATAATTTCTTCAATGAAGCTAAACAAACCCATTACGCTTGAAGCGTGCGCTAAGCTTATTAATGCAGAATTTGATGGTGATTCTGACTTTATAATAAGTGGAATAAATGAAATACATATGGTTGAGAAAGGAGATCTTACTTTTGTTGACCACCCAAAATATTATGATAAAGCTCTGAATTCGGCAGCAACAACTATTATAATAAACAAAAAAGTTCAAAGACCTGAAGGAAAAGCCTTACTGTATTCTGATGACCCTTTTAGAGATTATGTTGCATTGGTGAAAAAGCACAGACCATTTCAGGCCAGCAGCCAATTAATAAGTCCAAGCGCAGAAATTGGAGAAGGCACAATAATACAACCCGGAGTATTTGTAGGGAATAATGTTAAAATCGGTAAAAACTGCTTAATTCACGCCAATGTAAGCATATACGACCACTGCATAATTGGGGATAATGTTATAATTCATTCGGGAACTGTAATTGGAGCAGATGCATTTTATTTCAAACGCAGACCTGATTATCATGACAAGATGGTTTCGTGTGGTCGTGCCATTATTGGCAACAACGTTGAAATTGGGGCATGCTGCACAGTTGATAAAGGAGTATCAGGCGACACAAAGATTGGAGAAGGAACTAAGCTTGATAATCATATACAAATTGGGCACGACACTGTGATTGGCAGAAACTGCCTGTTCGCATCTCAAGTTGGTGTTGCAGGATGCGTTATCGTTGAAGATGATGTTATTCTTTGGGGACAGGTGGGCGTTCAAAAAGACCTTACTATAGGCAAAGGTGCTGTAGCATTAGGACAATCGGGAATTTCGAAATCAATACCCGGTGGAATAACATATTTTGGAAGTCCAGTTCAGGAGTCCCGAAGCAAAATGAAAGAACTAGCATTGATAAAAAGGTTACCGGAAGTATTTGAGTTGCTGAAGAAGGAGGTTTAGCACAATTATAATGAAACTTGTAATTATACAATATTTCATTCTATTTCAATACACGCAATCTCTTTGTAATTATCATTAGCAACAAATTCTTGAATTATTTCGTATTTGTGAACTATCATTTTTGCTAAATCATTTGTTTTCCTATTGCCTGTTCTTAGCCATATTACCTTGGGAGGATGTCCATATAAATTTGCAAATTCAAAAAAATCTGAATCAAAAGTTACAATAGAAAAGCTATTCTTTTTTGCATATTCCCAAATTTGAATATCTGAATAATTCTCAAGCCCTAATTCTCTCACTTGTTTAGCTTCTGGAAAATATTTTTCAATTTTCCCAATTATTCTATATGATATATTTTGATCAAATAACAATCTCATCATGCAACTCGGATTTTGTGCTCTTTATCAGCTGCATAAGACAGACAGGCCTTTATATCATCTGAACTCAACTCAGGATAATCAATAAGAATTTCTTTTTCATTCATCCCTGCAGCTAAAAAACTCAAAACATCATAAACTGAAATCCTTGTATTTCTAATACATGGTCTTCCGAAACGTACATGTGGATTAATAAATATTAATTCTCTGTAATTTGCCATTTTAGTAGTTTAAAAAAATAAAAACATCAAAAACAAATGATTATATATACACAAAATTAATAATTCTCTCTCAAAAATTTGTTTTTCTGAAAAAAAATCCAATATAAGATTTATAAAAAGAGGCTCCTAATGTACACAACTTTAAAATATATTAAAACTGATTAATTAAAGGATGTGTGATGCGAGGATTTATCAACTAGCATCAACCTTAATCCATTCCCTCCTTTTTATACTTGGATGGGCACTTTAGCAATAATGAAGAAGCAACAAAAACATCCTCTTCAAATTTGCCAATTAAAACAATCTGATCTGATTTTTCGAAATCTGTTGGTTTTGGTCCTAAGTGATGAACCTTTGCTTCATAACCTTTATCGTCATTCATATAAAAGGTTAGCAAAAGAGTATTGGAAGTAACTATTTCTTCTATGGGCATATCGGTATTAAGAACACCAATGATATGAAATTCTTTCCCTGCGTTATTCCTAGCTATGTCGAATGATGAATAAGTGTCAGCCTGATAAACCATAGAAATTATAACGGCCAATACTACTACTAGAAACAAAAGAAGAGCTATTTGTGTTTTTTTCATATACTTGACAACTGCCTATTTTACCTTTTTGTTTTCCTGAATTTCTTTAAGCTTCTTTTCAGCCTTTCTAAGCCTGTAGTCTATAAAAAACATTGCTATTCCGATGCCTGCGAGTATTACCGCAAGCACCAGCGCTACCACCATAATTTTACCATCTTGTTCGAGCATAATATAATATTTAACTAATTACTTTCTTCTTTCTATTGCCACTGTTGACTGCCGACTATTGACTGCCGACTATTGACTGCCGACTGTTGACTGTTGACTGTTGACTGTTGACTGTTGACTGCCGACTGCCAACTATTGACTTCCTACTCACTTTCCACCTCCTCAACCTTATTCCTCAATCTTCTCAATCTAAAAACAATCTCTGCCATCCAATAACTAAGCATTATCCAACCAATAGCAGCGGGCCAAAATATTTTTCGCATCGACGGATCGAGGTCGCCTGTTGCAAGTGCAGGGTTACCATCCAATCCCGGATGAATTGAAGATGAAGCCAATCGAGGGATTATCATAATAAACATAAAAAACATTATAAAAGCAAAAACACTATAAACAGCCGATAGCCTAGCACTTTTATCCTCATCCTCAACACTTGCCCTCAGCACTAAATATGCAAGATATACTAACACACCAATAGCAGCACCGTTAAGTTTGGGATCATTAACCCAAAATGCACCCCAGGTATTTTGTGCCCATATCATACCGGTAATTAGTCCAAGTAACCCAAATATCAAACCCACATTTACCATAGATAAAGATTTGATGTCGTATTGAGATTTGCCAGTTCTAAGAAATAAAATGCTATTAATCATTCCTAAGAATAGAATGAATAACATAGCAAACCACATCCCAACATGAAAATAAACATTTCGTATTGTTTGCCTAATTACAGGCATTTCAGGAGCATCAAACAAAAGCCCGCCAAGAATTACGTATATTAATATTGAAATGCATAAAACTTTCCACCAACTATGTTTTAAAAATCCTATCATAATAGTTCAGATTAATCTTGCCAAATATACGGGAAAAGAGTATTAGATAAAAGCATAGCAATTAAAGAAATCACAAAACTTATTAAAATATCCGGATAGAAATCAATAAACAGCCGGCCATTAATTGCACTTTCAGATGCTCTCATAAGCACAAGTAATTGAGGCAAAAAAACAGGAAAGCTAAGAATAGACACAAGAGTGAAGTTATTCCTAACTTTTGAAGCGATAGCCGACATAAGAGTTAAAACTGAAGATATTCCAACAACACCAAACCCAACAACGATAATAAATGCCATTAAATTACTTACAACATTGCCCATAAAGATTAGGAAAACAATAAGAGCAATCAAAGCAAGCACAAGCATCATAAAAGTATTGAAAACCAACTTTGCATTTATATATGCGGTGGGGCTAACCAGTGTGTAATAGTAAATACTTCTGTCTGGGCTTTCCTGAATAAAGCTCTTAAGAATTGAATTAAAAGATGCGAACAATAGGATTATCCAAAACAATGCATTCCAAACTTTCATGGTTACTATTCCATCGAAAGCTAAAAAGCATACAAAAACGGTGGAGACCAGATAAAGAATTATGCTACCAAAAGCAGACTTGCTTTTGACTTCTAGAAGAATGTCTTTGTAAACAAGCAGTAAAGTCGGATTAGCCATCAAGTCAATTAGTTTTATTCACTAATTAATCACTATTACTTTTTCAGCTATTCCATAATCCGACATAATTCGGACAATGTAAATACCGGAATTCAAATGTCCAATATTTAGTTTAACCGTTTTATTTGCAGAGCTATATTTAGTTGAATACTGTGCAACTCCTTTTAAGTCGTAAACAATAACATCCCAATTAGTATCACTAAGGCTCCCAAAATCAATCAAAATGAAATCTCTGGCAGGATTTGGATATACAGAAATTACATCAGAAAACTCCGGCTGACTAATATTCGTAACAAAAAGTTCAAAAGTTTCCTGAGCAATACACCCATTTTGGTCAGTAACTGTAACAGTATATAGACCAGGAGCCAGACCATCAATATATGAACCGGATTGACCTGAGTCCCACTCATAAATAACAGTGCCCACAGCATTGATAACACTAACCTGAATAGATCCATTATTTTGACCAGGTTCAGGATTTACTACCTGAGCTATAATAACAATTTGTAATGGATTATTTAAAACATAACTTTTCTCTGCGGTGCACGAATTAAAATCAGTAACTGTAACACTATATGCTCCTGCTGGAAGGTCATTTATAATATTTCCAACCATTTGATCATTCCATAAATATTGGTACGGGGATGTTCCTCCAACTGCTTGAATATGAATAGAACCATCTGAAGAGTTGTGGCAGAATGGTTGAATTATTTCAACATCATTAATAACAAGAGGATTAGGTTGTGTAATAATAAATTCGTAATAAGCAAAACATTCGGCACTAGTTAGTTGCAAAGTATATAATCCGGGAGCTAGATTTGATATTGACTGTTCGGTACTTTCATTGCTCCACAAATAATCATAATCACCACCTGAAACAGAAACAGCAATACTTCCATTATTATATCCATGACAAGTCACATTATTTTTCACAATTGTAACACCTGGAATTCCATTATCACTAACAAAAACTTCAAAATCAGCCTGGCAACCCCCATCAAGATCAGTAACAGTTACAGTGTATAAACCAGATGACAAGCCGGTAATTTCCGGACCAATTTCTCCTCCACTCCATTCAAAAGTATAATTTGACCCAGGGTTAATGGCTGAAACAATTATTGAACCGTCGGATTCACCACAAGCAGAAGTATTGGTAACATCAATATCAACTTGCAATGCATCACCAGTATTATTTAAAACGAAAGAAGCGTTACCTTGACAACCCCAAGCATCAGTAACACTAACAGAATAATTTCCGGCTGCAATATTCAATAATTCAGCCGAAATTGCATTATTATTCCACAAATACTCATATGGGGCTTGTCCATTGGTTACATTTAATAAAATAGCACCATTTGGCAATTCACATGTTGTATGAACAATATCTGCAAGCACTAAAAGATTTACCTGATTAGCATTAAGACTGACATTCACAGTTCCAATACATTCATTATCATCAGTAACCGTAATAATATAATTTCCTGCGATTAGATTATCCTGAATTTGCATATCAAAATTCTCATCATTACTCCAGCTGTATGAAAATGGACCAGTACCTGTGATAGGAGTAACTTCAATACTTCCATTATTATTTAGACAAACAGGAGAAATAGTTTCATAGGAAAGAGTAACAGCATTAATGCTTGTAACAGTCACAGGCACTATAATCTCACAACTATTAGCATCCGTTATAGTAACATTATACTCACCGGGAGCCAATCCAACTGCCATTGCGTTTGATTGAGCGGGGTCGGTATCCCAAAGAAATGTAAATGGTTCCTGTCCGGTAAAAGGAGTAACAATTGCAACCCCATTAGCTCCGTTACATGCACTTGGAATAACTTCAAGATTATATTCAATATCTTTTTGTTCAATTTCCACAGAGTATTCATTAACACAGTTGTCCTTATCGGTGATGGTGACAGTATATAAACCCTCACCAAGTCCAGTTATTGTTGAATTAAAAGAAACCGGATCTGTATCCCATTCATAAGTAAAAGGAGGCGTTCCGGATAAAGGCAATGCAGAGATGCTACCATTATTATAACCACAAAAATCATTAGTAACATCAAAATATGCTATAATATTACAATCACCTACATTGCTTCCCAAATTAAGCCTTACCATAGGTGTAGCTGTTTCTGAATTCCAAGTCCCATCAACATTTGAAAAAGAAGCATTCTCAGGCTGCCAAACAGAATTATCAGCAGCAATAGCTACATTATTACTATTATATTCAATTGCAGCAAGGTAAAACACTCCATTGTCGAGAGTGATTTCATCGAGTGGAATTGTAACCCAAATAGCATCACCTTCAACAGAATTAATATTTTCAGCAACTATTTCATATTCTTGAGAACGGGATAATTCTTGAAAGCCTAATAATTCAGAATATTGGTATAAAACTGCAGATATTTCTTCACCTGCACTTGAGTTTTCATGCAAAGCAACAGATATTGAAGTTGCATCTACATCTTTTCCTATGAAAAACATATTACCGGTATGAGAAATACCTTGTTGCGCAGGCCATACAAGATTACCGGAAGTATATTGCCCAAGGTCTCTGGCATAAACCGAATCGCCAACAATTATTGTTGATTGTTTTTGGTTATTTGAAGGGATTTGATCAGTTTGAGTTTGCTCAACATTATATAATAATTCATAAACACCTTTACCCGGAATTACAAATGGATCAGAAATAGGTACTATAATTTCTTGAGAAGGGTTAAGAGAGGTAATCAGATTGCTTTCCAAAGAGTAAAGATATTCATTAACATCAACAGACAATTGCACATTTGTTTGAGCCATTGAACCCGAATTTTTAACTGTTCCGGCAATATTAATGTTGTTTTTTATTCCACCTGGGATAATTGTATAACCTTCATGTCTTACATCAACAAGTTCAAGATCATTGTCAGTAAGAGAAATAATGCTTACATCATCTATCATCCAAAAATATTGAGAAGCACCTTTTTTATAAAACCTAACCCAGACAGTTTCGCGACCACCGGCAACTGCTGAAATATTTAAAACAGTAACTAATGGATTTGAGCTAGTATTGTTGGGAGATAATCCATTACTAACATCAAAGCTAACCCAATTTACCCCATTATTACTAACAAGAACTTTCAATTCAATAAGACTCGGATTACAGCAAAATCTAAAAAAATGTTCGAACCTTAATCCAACATTAGTATGCGCAGAAAGATTAATAACAGGACTTTGTATATATGCATCTACTAATTCATATTCGGTATTTCCGGCATTGCAAAGGTCACTGTCAAGAATCATAAATCCATTGCCTGCAGTTGAAGAATTAATTGGAGGTATTCCAACCGAAAATGGACCCTGAGGACCAGCATAGGTATGCTGGAACGAGCAAAAACCGTTGTTATTTACATTCTGCCAACTTCCAGGCAAACCACCGTTGAATGTTTCAGACCACACAGTTTCATAGCTCGGTCTTAAATCTTTGGTTTCAATCTCTTGAATTTCAGACAATTTGATTGAAGATGGTTTAACAACATATTGAGCACTGAGATTGCCATTAATGAAAATTACTGTAATGAATGCAATAAGGCCAATGGTAGTAAGTTTTTTCATCATGTTAATATTTTAGTTAATTCAGGAAATACCTTTAAAATATGATTATTTCCGATTCAATTTCTTAATAGACAAGTTAAACGAATAAACAGATTGTCAGGAACAATAATTTTTCAGACAAATCAACCTTACAAAGTTAATTAAATCATTATAAAAACAAACAATGAGGGTTAAAAAGCGGATTCAACTTGAAAAAATCAATATTTCAACAAAAAAAATGTTGATAACTCATTGTCAGAAAGGGAAATCTTGTTCCTGAATTTTTTTAGGTCCCTTGTCATCGGAAATCGGCAAAGCTTTCTTATGAACTTCATTACTTTCAATAAAAATAGCTTTATACGGTGAAGTGGGGCAAGCATATTCGCAGGCACCACATCCAATGCAAATATCAGGATTTACCTCCGGCAACCACAAACCTTCAAAAGGAACCATGTTAACAGCTTTCGTTGGACAATGTTCTGAGCAGGCACCACAATCAGTTCGCGACACCATTACAACACAATTTTCCACAATGAATTTGGCAACACCTAACTGAATTAACTTTTTATCTTCAATCTTTTGAGCTTGAACTGCTCCGGTTGGGCATACTTTACTGCATTCGACACAATCAAAGTTGCAATAGCTTTTTGTAAAATCTAGTTTTGGCTGCATAAATCCTTCTAACCCATAATCAAAAAACGAAGGAACTATAACATTTTTTGGACATTTGCTTACACATAAATAACATGCAATGCAGTGATTTGTAAAGTTTTCAATACTTAAAGAACCCGGAGGAGTAATCGGCAGATTAGTACCTGTGGGTATTATTCCAGGTTTGCTTGTTCCAATTCCAAATGATGATTTCTTATTTAAAAGTGGAATGCTAATTAATCCAGCTGATAAAGCAAGCATAAAAGACCTTTTGTTTTTGTCTATTTCGCCATGGGCGTTTAATGCTTTTTTGTCATTACCAATAAAACGATAATAAAACCCATTGTTAGAACATGAGTCAAAACAATTAAAACAACTAACACATCTTCCATGATCGATTAATTTATTATTACTATCTATGCACTCTGCCTTACACACTCTTTCACACTTTCCACACATAGTGCAGTCGCTTTCGCTAATAGAAATCTTAAACAATGACCTTTCACTAAACACACTCAGAAGTGCGCCAACAGGGCAAATAGTATTGCAGAATAACCGACCTCGCCAAATTGACAAGAAGCCAACAAGCAAAAGAATAAAAGTTGATACTAATACTACATATAATGGAAGAGATTTGACTTCAAGTGGGGCAACACTATAAATTTCAAATCTTTCCAGAGAAAATGCCAAAAAGTTGTTCAAATAGATATACGCAGGTTGAATTAATGTTGTAGTAATTTTTCCAAAATTTGAATATGGGTCGAGGAAATTAATCAAAAACAACGATCCAAATATCCAAAACAATATTGTAATGCCAAGAATTGAATATTTCAAAATCCTCTTACGATCTGAAGAAAATTTGAAACGTCTTTTCTTTTTAGATCTCAGTTTTAATGAAATAAAAGAAAAAACATCTTGCAAAATACCCATTGGACAAATAGACGAGCAATAAACCCTTCCAAATAATACAGTCACTAATAATATTAAAAAGACAATTATAATAGCCGTAATAGAAGAAATTGCTAAAATTTTTAATAATGCAGGAAATATCTGAAGACCGATAAAAAGATCTCCTGCTTTTTGAATAAATGAACTTCCTGAACTTAAAAAGAAAGTTACAATAGAAATTATCACAAGCAAAGAAACTACTCTGCGAATTTGTTTCAGATATTTAAGTTTAAACATACTTTATAAATAAACTCGTTGGATATTTAATTTACTAAGGTCTGCTGTGCCAATACCCATTTCATCAGCTATACTAATATAGCCAACATTATCGGGCTGATCTCCAAACAACAGAGTGCTTGCAGCATCAATTGCTACAATATCTGTAGATACTAAAAGACTCTGCATTAATGTTAAATCAGAAGTGGATGTCCCTCGCGGTCCATTCTTTTTCATTACAAGATGAGCGTCAACAATATTTAAAGTTGGTTTGCAATAAAGACAAAAATCAGCAATACATTGATGAAGATTATTAATGTGCCACCAACGTCTGTTCCATACCGCACCCATTAGGTTTTTCATAGCAATTGTAAGCCCTGTTGAAGCATGGTGTTTAAGTACTGGGACATTAATAAAAACATCTGCATTAATAATTTGCTCATGTACTTTGGTAGATTTTAACTTTTTAGCACCAGGTATTTTTACTTCCTGATAATACCTTTCAAGGTTTCCGGGAACCATTTGCCCCCCATTGTCAATTACAGCTTTTTCTATTCCACTGTTTGTATAACACCTCTGCCATTGATCACAAGTATTGTCAAAAACAAAAACACGCCTGGCACCTGCACCAACACAATCTTTTACAATTGCACCAACAAGATCAGGGTTTGTATTTGCAGCCCTTTCTGGAGTAACATCCCACCCGATATTGGGTTTAATAACAACTGTTTGTCCACGCTTTACAAACTTTGCGATTCCTCCCATTTCTTCCATTGCTTTTTTATACATATCTGCTGGCTGACCTCCTCTTACAGCCACAAGATCATAATTGCCTTTAGGCTGATCGCTTTTCTGACCTAATACAGGCATAATTCTACCAATAGTTGCTGCATAAACAGATGCTGCGACAGAATAAAACAACCCCTTCTTTACAAATTCACGTCTTTTCATTGTTAATATTTTTTAGAGTCAGTCTCCACCATTTTTTAAGCTCATTTCAACCACTGCTTGCTACAAATTTAAAATAATCCCCTAAATTTTCTTATTTTTGAGGCAATTAATTAATATCAAATTTGCTATTTAAAATCATTATAAACTCAATACAAAAATCGATATTATGATTAAAGCACATTCTATGACTGACTCAACATTAAAAACCAAAGCACTTATTACAATAATATTGGATGTTATTGCAATTGCATTTATTTATTTTGTGCCAACATTTTCTCACATGCCGAGCTTCCCTTTATATCTTATTGAACCAATGAGAATTATGGTAATATTAGCTTTGGTGCATACAAACAGATATAATGTATTAATTCTGGCGCTTACATTACCTTTTGTGTCTTTTATTTTTTCAGCACATCCTCATCTTGTAAAAACAGGATTAATTTCTGCTGAACTAACCGTTAATGTGTTATTGTTTTATTTATTTGTGAAAAAAATGCCGTCCATTATAGCTATTTTTACAAGTATCTGGATTAGTAAAGCCTTTTATTATGCTTTGAAATATTTGACCATAATTTATCTGTTTCCGAATGATAAATTAATTAGCACTCCAATTTATATCCAAATCATTACTTCTTTAGTTTTCAGCGGATATGTATTTCTGTTGTTTAGAAAGAAATAGATTTTGTATTGAAGTTTCGTAAAAATTATTTTTTCTTATGATAATTATTGATAATACTCTGATTTCTGATGAAGTTTATTCTGAAACCTTTATTTGTGATATCGATAAATGTAAAGGGGCTTGTTGTGTTGAAGGTGACATGGGTGCACCTGTTGAAAAATCAGAGATAACTCAACTTGAGAATTATTACAACATCTTCAAACAATTTATGAAGCCTGAAGGCATCGAAGCTGTCGAAACACAAGGTAAATATATAAAAGGAGAATCCGGCGATCTTACTACGCCATTAATAAAAAATAAAGAATGCGCGTATATTTTTTTTGATGATAATAATATCGCAAAATGTGCTATTGAAAAAGCATTTGATAAAGGATTAATTGATTTTTAAAAACCCATTTCCTGTCATTTATATCCAGTACGAATTACAGAATACTCAAATTACGACGGAGTAAATTATCACCGTTGGCATATATGCAAATGCGCAGTTGTTAAAGGCAATAGAGATAATTTGCCTGTCTATAAGTTTCTAAAAGAGCCTCTCATCCGAAAATATGGTGAAGAATGGTTTATTCAGCTTGATGAGTATGTAAAATCATTGCTGTAAAAGAACATCCACTGCTGCGGTTTGAGCAACCCAGCCATTTCGAATAAATTTTACTGAGCGAAGTCGATGTAATTGAAATATCGCGTGGATTATAAGGATTGTGCGGAGTCTTTGCGGTTTTTGCGAGGAATAAAAAACCCTTGATTTCTAATATGCTGCAAACATTTGTTGTGCTTGACTCAGGACTTAGGACTCAGGACTTTTTCAATCTGTATATGGTGTTTTAACCATTGAGGCAAGTAGAACAAGGAAGCATATTATGTGCGGCTTTTGAGAATGTATCCCTGAGATCAAAAAAAGAGATTTCTCGCAATTTTTTATAGACCAATTTATTTTTGCTTTTACTATCTTTGCACCTCGTTACAAACAAGAAATTAAAACAAAATAATGAGCCAGATAATAAGTGAACAAGAGCAAATGCGCAGACAAGCATTGCAGGAATTAATAAACTTAGGCATAAACCCCTACCCTTCAGAAGAATACGAAATAACTACAAATGCATCCGAAATCCATTCAAAGTTTTCGGAAAATCCTGAGAAATTTCAGAAAGTTAGCATTGCCGGAAGAATTATGAGCAGGAGGATAATGGGAAGTGCCTCATTTGCGGAGATTCAAGATTCTACCGGTAGAATTCAGATTTATGTAAACAGGGATGAAATTTGCCCTGCAGAGGATAAAACATTATACAATACTGTTTTCAAAAGATTAGTAGATATTGGTGATATCATTGGTATTAAAGGGTATGTTTTTACAACTCAAATGGGAGAAACAACCATACATGTTAAGGAGCTAACAATCCTTACCAAATCAATTAGACCCCTACCTGTGGTAAAGCAAAAAGATGGACAAACTTTTGATGCATTCACCGACCCTGAGCAAAGATATCGTCAGAGATATGTTGATCTTATTGTTAACCCTGATGTTAGAGAAACTTTCAGAAAAAGAGCTAGGATGATACAATCAATGAGAGATTTTTTACTTTCCAAAGGATATCTCGAGGTAGAAACTCCTGTATTGCAACCAATATATGGCGGTGCTGCTGCAAAACCTTTTAAAACACATCACAATAAACTTGATACTACATTATACCTAAGAATAGCCAACGAGCTATATTTAAAAAGACTTATTGTTGGAGGATATGATGGAGTATTTGAATTTGCAAAAGATTTCCGAAATGAAGGAATGAGTCGTTTTCATAATCCAGAATTTACACAAATGGAACTGTATGTTGCATACAAAGATTATGAATGGATGATGAACTTTGTTGAGGAAATGGTTGAAAAAATTACGATCGACCTTCATGGAACAACAAAAATAAAAGTTGGAGAAAATGAGATAGATTTCAAACGACCATGGAAAAGATATACAATGTATGAAGCCATCAAGCATTATACAGGCGTTGATATTTCAGACATGACCGAAGTTGAAATGAGAAAAACAGCTAAGGAATTGGGTGTTGAAATAGACGATACAATGGGTAGAGGCAAAATAATTGATGAGATATTTGGAGAAAAATGTGAGCATAATTTAATTCAGCCAACTTTTATAACTGACTATCCAGTTGAAATGTCGCCATTAGCAAAGAAACACAGAAGTAAAGAAGGATTAGTTGAAAGATTTGAGGCTATTTGTAACGGTAAAGAGCTTTGTAATTCATTCTCAGAGCTTAACGACCCAATTGATCAGCGCAAAAGATTCGAGGATCAATTAGAATTAGGCAAAAGAGGCGACCAGGAAGCAATGGTATTAGATGAAGATTTTCTTAAAGCTATTGAATTTGGGATGCCACCAACTGCAGGTCTGGGTATTGGAATTGACCGTTTGGCAATGGTTATGACAAATAGCAATTCTATACAAGATGTCTTGTTCTTTCCTCAAATGCGTCCTGAAAAAGGAGCTGCTGCTGAAACAAGCGCAGATGAATTTGCTCTAGCCGGAATCCCTGAAGAATGGATTAATGTTTTGAAAAAAGCCGGTTATTCAAGTATGAGTATGCTGAAAGAAACCAAACCTACTAAAGTTTTTAATGATTTATGCGGATGGCGTAAGAAATTAAAACTTGAAATTTCTGCTCCTACATTGGATGAAGTTATAAAATGGTCAGAAAATTAGTTTAAAGTATAAATAAACTTTTCTACCAAGATATTTTTTAATATATATTTGCTAAAAATTAAATTCGTTGTATTATGCCTTTACTTGGATCCATTTTAAAAAATGCAATTAAGCTAAGAGGAAAGCTACCTAGCTTTTTTAAAATTACTGACCCTAAAAAAATTCAGGAAAGAACATTAATAAAGCTGCTAAAGACAGCATCTCCTACTGCATTAGGCGAAGAATACAAATTTTCCAAAATTTTAAAAAGCAAGGATGTTTCTTCAGAATTCAGAAATAATGTGCCTATTTTCGATTATAACAGTATTTTTCAAAAATGGTGGTACAGATGCCTTCAAGGAGAAGCATGGGTAGCCTGGCCTGGAAGAATAAAGTATTTCGCCCTTAGCTCAGGAACAAGTGAAGCATCAAGCAAATACATACCTGTTACTCCACATATGCTTAGGGCAATGAAGAAAACCAGCGTTAAACAAATTTTTTCTCTTGCCCGTTACGATTTCCCACCTGAGTTTTACGAAAAAGGGTTTTTGGCTCTTGGCGGTAGTACACATTTGAATTATAACGGGACATACTATGAGGGAGATTTATCCGGTATTACTACTAAAAATATTCCGTTCTGGTTTCAACATTTCTATAAACCAGGGAAGCGTATTTCAAAAGAAAAAGACTGGCCTACTAAATTGAATGAAATCGTAAAAAAAGCCAAGGATTGGGATATTGGCGTAATAGTGGGTGTTCCTGCTTGGTGGCAAATCCTTATTGAAATGGTTATTGAACATTATAAGTTGAAAAATATTCACGAAATATGGCCCAATTTATCAATTTTCGTTCATGGAGGAGTTTCATTCAAACCTTATGTAAAAGGCTTTGAAAAATTACTTGGAAAACCTATTACTTACATTGAAACTTATCTTGCATCAGAAGGATTTTTAGCATATCAAAGCAGGCCAAATACAGACAGCATGCAACTTGTGCTCGACAATGGTCTGTTCTTCGAATTTGTTCCTTTTAATTCAGATAATTTTGACAGTGATAATAATATTAAACCAACTGCCAAAACATTATTTATTGATGAAGTTGAAGAAAACGTTGATTATGCATTATTAATTTCAACTTGCTCAGGTGCCTGGAGATACCTTATTGGAGATGTTATTAAATTTACATCTAAAGAATTATATGAAATTGTAATTACCGGTAGAACCAAGCACTTCCTAAGTTTGTGCGGCGAACATATGTCGCAGGAAAATATGGACATGGCAATCAAAATGGCTGAAGATCAGCTTAATATAGAAGTCAGAGAGTTTTGTGTAGCAGGTATTAAATATGAAACAATGTTTGCTCACAAATGGTTTGTTGGAACTGATAGCAATGTTGATCCTGAAGTACTAAAAAAACATATTGACGATAATCTTAAAGTCTTGAATGATGATTACAGGGTAGAACGTATTGCAGCTATAAAAAATGTAATAGTTGAAGTTCTGCCTTCAAAAGTATTCTACGACTTTTTAAGATCAAAAGGAAAAGAAGGTGCGCAAAATAAATTCCCAAGAGTTGTAAAAAATCACATTCTTGAAGAATGGGAGAATTTTGTTGCTAATTACAAAAAATAAGCAGTTTATGAGTTCAGCTTTATTAGAAGGTGTAGGCGCAGGTATATTGCTGGCTTTTTTAATCGGGCCATCTTTCTTTGCTCTGATACAAACAAGTATATACAGAGGTTTTAATTCCGGGATACAACTTGCATTAGGCATTGTTCTAAGCGATATTACGTTAATCGGATTAAGCTATCTTGGCGCTCTTCAAATCTTAAGTAATGACAAACACAAATATGTAGTTGGAATTGCCGGTGGAGTTGTGCTCATTATTTTTGGAATAATAACTTTTTTAAGAAAATATAAAATACCTACTTCATCCAAAATCGAGATTAGGGTAAAAACCGATAAAGCTTTCAAATATATTCTAAAAGGGTTTTTTATAAATATCTTGAATCCTTTCCTAATTATTTTCTGGTTGGCTGTAATTACAGGAATCAGTGCTAAATATCAAATTCATTCAAAAGAAACTATTATCTTTTTTGTTGGTGTAATTGTAACAGTATTTTTAACTGATGCATTTAAATGCTTTATTGCTCATAAAATAAAAAAATATCTCAACCTTAAGGTAATAATACTAATAAACAGGATTGTGGGAGTATTACTTATAATATTTGGTATTTTTATGTTTGTAAGGCTATTTTATGATTTTTAGTCATATCAATAACTGCAAAAGCCTCTTCATTACCCTCATTTTTCTAAATTTATAAAACAATAATTTTATCATGTCAAATTCCAGAATTAGAGTAAGATTTGCTCCCAGCCCAACAGGCCCTCTTCATATTGGTGGTGTTAGAACTGCTTTGTATAATTACCTTTTTGCTAAAAAAAATGGCGGGGATTTTCTGCTTAGAATTGAAGATACTGACCAAACAAGGTTTGTTGAAGGTGCAGAAGAATATATAATGAATTCTCTTAAATGGTGTGGCATAAATTGGGACGAAGGCCCTGATAAAAACACGTCTTTTGGTCCTTATCGTCAAAGCGAAAGGAAAGAAATGTATAAAAAATATGCAGTGCAGCTTTTAGATAGCGGTAATGCATATTATGCATTCGATACTTCTGAAGAACTAGACGAAATGAGAAAAAAACTGGAAGCTGATAAAACAAAACAGCCTCAATACGACTGCCATAGTCGAAAGGAAATGAAAAATTCTCTAACTCTTTCTTCAAGCGAAGTTGATGAATTATTAAACAGCAATACTCCTTACGTAATTCGTTTTAAAATGCCGGAGGACTTTATTATTGAGTTTGATGATTTAATTCGCGGACATATCAAGGTAAACTCTTCAACTCTCGACGATAAAGTTCTTTTTAAGTCTGATGGCATGCCAACATATCATTTGGCGAATGTTGTTGATGATTATTTGATGCAAATTACACATGTTATCAGAGGTGAAGAATGGTTGCCCTCAGCTCCTCTTCATGTAATGCTATATAAATCTTTTGGATGGACAGATAAAATGCCGGATTTTGCGCACTTGCCACTATTGCTGAAGCCTGATGGCAACGGGAAACTGAGCAAGAGAGATGGCGACAGATTAGGATTTCCGGTATTCCCTATGAAATGGACAGATCCAAAATCAGGCGAAGTATCAAGTGGGTATAAAGAGTCGGGATATTTTCCTGATGCATTTATAAATATGCTTGCTCTTATGGGTTGGAATCCGGGCACTGAACAGGAAATTTTCTCTATGGATGAATTAGTAAATGAGTTCTCTATTGAAAGAGTTAATAAATCAGGTGCAAAGTTCGACCCAGAAAAAGCAAAATGGTTTAATCATAAATACCTTCTTAATAAAAACAATGAAGAAATAGCAAACCTTTTCGCTAATATTGTAAAAGAAAAAGGTTTTGATATCAGCATAAACAATCTTGTAAAACTTGTATCCCTTGTTAAAGACAGAGTAAATTTCGTACACGAACTTTGGGATCAATTAAGTTTCTTCTTTATTCCCCCACAAACATACGATGAGAAGACTGTTAAAGGGAAATGGAAAGAAAATACTGCGGAAATACTCACAAAAACAATTGATGTCTTAAATAGTATTAGCAACTTTTCAGTGCAAGAAATTGATAAAGTTCTTCATGAATTTATGGAGCAAAATCAAATTCCTGCAGGGCAACTGATGATTGGTTTAAGAATATCAATGGTCGGAGAAGGCAAAGGACCTGACCTTAAGGAAATAATGGCTTATCTTGGAAAAGAAGAAGTTGCAAAAAGGATTCAAAGAGCTGTTTCAATAAACGGCTAACAAAATGCCAGGACTATATATACATATCCCATTTTGCCGTCAGGCTTGCAATTACTGTAACTTTCATTTTTCTGTTTCGCAAAAGAATCGCCCGGATTTCTTATCTGCGCTGGTTAAGGAAATAAATATCACAAAGGATTTTTATACAAGTTCGAAAAATAATTCAAAGATTTTTCTCGATACTTTATACTTTGGAGGAGGAACACCTTCAATATTATCAATCAACGAGTTAGAACAAATCTTCGTTGCTATCTCAAGCATATATGATTTTAATGATAAATCTGAAATTACACTTGAAGCAAATCCCGACGATCTCACTATTACAAAAATCGCAGAACTCAAATCACTAGGAATTAACAGGCTAAGCATTGGTATTCAATCATTTTTCGAGGAAGATTTAATGTATATGAATCGCCTTCACAGTGTTAGCCAAGCAGAAGACAGCATAAAAAATGTATTTAAAGCCGGAATTGAAAATATCACTATAGATTTGATATATGGGATTCCAACATTAACAAATGAAAGATGGACAAGGAATCTTAAAAAAGCTTTTGAATTTGGGGTACCTCATATTTCTTCATATGCTTTAACGGTTGAAGAAAAAACGCCACTCGACTTTTTCATTAAAAAAGAAAAATTGCAACCTGTTTCTGATGAATTAGCTGCAATACAGTTTGAGATTATGTTGGAATTGATGGAGAAAAATAACTTTCAACATTACGAAATCTCAAATTTTGGCAAATCCGGTTTCTTTTCACGTCATAATTTAAGTTATTGGACGGGTCTTCCATATTTGGGATTGGGTCCGGCTGCGCATAGTTATATAAAAGGAAAACGATTCTGGAATATCTCAAATACATCAAAATACATTAGCAGTATTAATGATAATAAATTACCCAGAGAATGCGAGGAACTATCTTTAATTCAGCAGGTTAATGAATATATTATGACTTCAATAAGAACAATGTGGGGTTGTGATTTATTCAAAATCAAAAATGAATTCGGAGATATTGTTTTTCAAAAAATTGAAAAAACATCAGAAAAATATATTAGAAATGGACTTCTAATGAAAGAAAACAATAATCTGATTCTTACTAAGAAAGGTAAATTTCTTGCAGATGGTATTGCTGCTGATTTATTTGTGGATTAAAATATGTTCCTTCGTGGAGCAATATTCATTCTAAGTCCAATACCATAATGATGAGTATTATAAATCAATCCTTGTAATGGATATTCTTCATTTCTCAGCACAAACCTTCCATCAATCCAAAAATTATGTCTAAACTGCCAACTCAACATCATTTCCCAAAGTAAGATATTTTTTCTATTGCCCTGAAGGAACAAAATATTATAATCTCCGGGTCTGTCTGAATAATCATTAAGAATATTACTGCCAAAATTAACTCCGGCAGTATCTACACCCTGATTAACATACATAAAAGTGCTTAAAACAGTCCATTTATGATGAGGCTGATATTTTATTACTCCAATATATTCCCTGAAGTTTGCTCCTAATGGATGCGCAAGGGCCTGACTATAATGAGAATAACTTGCAGAAGGACGTAATCCACTTCCATAAGTATCATAATGAGAATAAACATATGGCCGAACTAAATTTACTTCACCTTGAATATCAAGATTGTCAATTCCAAATAGATCAACAATTTTCAAACCTGTTTGTAAAGCAAATTTATTTCTAAAAGAACCATGTTCATCATATCTCATTTCACCTGTTATTCCATATTTAAATAACAGATAATCAATATCTTTCTTAATATCTCCAATATGAAAATCATCAATATAAATTTGCCCATAAAATGACGCTTTTTTACCAAGCAACCACCTCCAATTCAAACCAATAGCAACTTTGTCGGCATCACCAACATGATGTTCTATTGCTCTGTAAAAAATTATAGGATTAAAATAATGAAGCTCCACTCCTCTCCTTCCCATATCATCTGATCGTCCATAAATTACATTTTCAAAAAGAGCAAGCTGAAACTTATCAGTAAGATTCATTGATAAAGTATGAGTTGTAGAGTATTTTTTATCAAATAGCCTTCCACCATAAGATCTTAACGGATAATCTATTAACTCTGCAAAAATGTTTTGATAATGAAATCGTCCAATTTGAGTATTGATTTTAAGAAATAGATAATTATTCGAATAATCTGACAGCAAAAGAGATCTTATTCCATGTCCGATAAAATTTTTATCTTGACCAAATTGCATTTCAATGCTTTTCGTTGCCTTAAATGAAATATAGGCTCTGGCAGTAAAGAAATCATAACCACCGGTTCCAAACTGCTGGTTCCAACCTTCGCCAGAAACAGCACCTTCTTGCTGTGCTATCTGATTATTAATGTATGAAGGGAATCTTGCCTGATTATCAACAAGAAAACTATAAAATCCTACTCTGCCATTTATCAAACCTCTAACTTCTATTCCTCTGGTATTAATGTAAAGATGTTCTTTTATATCTTTTTCCAATCCAAGATCAAAATATATAACAGGATTAACTGCAATAAAATATTCTTCATTATTAATTCTATAAAAATCCTGTGGATACTGATAGAAATATTTGAGGAAAGGTTTCTTAGAAGGATCTTGATTTATAGAAGCAAATTCAGCATTTTCAAGCATCAAATCAAAAATAATTCTCTTATCAACTTCAGATAAATTTGTTAAAGATGAATCGGAATATTCAAGAAAAGAAATTGCTGATTTTCTACCATAAGGTTTGAATATAGAATGATGCCCCGGAAAAGCTTTACCAGATTTAATTTCAATCCTGTCAAGAAAGTCATTATTTGAAGAATTAGCAGCAAAGAAAGTATTCTGAGCCGAAAGAAGTTTAACTGAAAGTACTAAAAAAACAACAACAAAAATCCTCATAACTTTATATAGCTTATCCTTTATATCCTTTTGCAAATTCAAGATTTAAAACATTATTTAACACTGCATCACTCATATATGTCTTTTCAAGATTAGCTTCATTAAAATCAGAACCCGAAAGATCAGAGCCAGAAAGATTTGCTTTAAACATAATTGCTCTCTTTATATTTGCAGATAAAATAACAGTAGAAGACATATCTGCTCTTGTAAAGTCTGCATATTCTAAAGAAGCGCCTGAAAGATTAGCTTCTGAAAGGTTAGCTTCAGTAAAATCTGCATAGTCGAGTTTTGCTTGTTGAAGTTGAGCATGTTGAAGCATTGCAGCAGTGAGATTTGCGTGCGACAAATCTGATCCTGAAAGAATTGCATCTGCAAAAAAAGCACCTGTAAGATTTGCACCTGAAAGTATCGCATTTGAAAGGTTTGCACCTGCAAAATTTGCTCCCGACAAATCGGCACCTCTTAAGTCAGCTCCAATTAAATTTGCACCTCTTAAATTCAATGGTCTGTATGAATCCCCAACTGAACTTTGCGCAATCATCAACCAAATATCTCTGTCGGTAAGTACACGATTAGAATTTGTATTCATAAGCTTGTTTTTAGATAAAGAATAAAACTATGTGTACAAAATTATAATTTCTATTGACTTATTTTATCAGTGAAAAACTTAAAAACTTAATAGATTATTTTAAACAAACATTAATAAATGCTCTTGAGATAATAAACCCAACATAAACCATTACTAGTGATAAAATATTATTAGCCAGTATATTCAAGATACCTATTTTAATCTCGTTCATTCTAAACAAGTTTAATGTCTCAATCGAAAATGTGGAAAATGTTGTAAAACTGCCAAGCAAACCAATAAAAAGAAAAGTTCCAATATTAGAAGAAATATCACCATGCATCCACGCGCCCCATAAAATCCCTATAATTAAAGCCCCAGAAACGTTTACCACTAATGTTCCAAATGGAAATACACCAAATACGTGCATGTGTTTAAAAACTATACCGGAAACAGAATATCTGGCTATTGCACCTAATGCCCCACCAAGTGCCAATAATAATATTTTACTCATTTTTCTTGATTTCTATGATTTACCTTACTATTGTCTTTTCTGTATCTTTGCAAAAGTATTAGAAAGTTAGATATTGTCAGAGAATATTTTAAGAAACTTAATGATTAAAACTTATAAGATAGAGATTCAAGGGCTTGTGCAGGGCGTTGGTTTCAGACCATTTATATATAGAGTTGCTATTGAAAATAATTTAAGTGGTAGCGTTGAAAACAGGAATGATGGCGTTGTTATAATTCTTGACTGCACAAAACAAGAACTTGAGAAATTTATCAACATTGTTCAATCAAATGCTCCTCCGGCTTCTTCCATTGATTCGATAAAATTTAAGGAAATAGAAAAGACTGAATTTCATGGCTTTGAAATTGTGAAAAGCACTTCTATTTCTGATTCAATTACTGATGTAAGCCCTGATATCGCCGTTTGCAATGATTGTCTTCTCGACATGAAAACTCAGCCGAATCGCATAGATTATCCATTTATAAACTGCACCAATTGTGGCCCTAGATTTACTATAATTCAGGATTTACCATACGACAGGGAAAAAACCACAATGCAGAAATTCAAAATGTGCCCTGAATGTAATCGAGAATATACTGATATCCTCGACAGGCGTTTCCATGCTCAACCTGTAGCATGCTCAGTTTGCGGTCCTGAATATAAGCTTCATTTTAAAGATTCTAAGATTACAGATCAAAAGCTGATTATTGATAAAACTACAGAACTGTTAAAAAACAAAGGTATTATCGCTATTAAAGGACTTGGCGGATTCTTTATTGCATGTGATGCTTTGTGTGAAGAAACTGTTTCACGCCTCAGAAAATTAAAAGCCAGAGAAGGTAAGCCTTTTGCTGTAATGTTTTCTGATATAAATACTTTAAAACAGTATGCAAAAGTTAATGAAGCTGAAGAAAAATCTCTATTATCATTAAAAAGGCCAATCGTTTTATTGAAAGAAAAAGTAAAATTGGCTCCTTCAGTTAATTTAGGATTTGACACTATTGGAGCTATGCTGCCATATATGCCTCTTCATTATTTGATTTTCGAAAAATCAGATTTGAAAGTAATTGTTCTTACAAGCGGCAATATTTCTGATGAGCCGATTATTACCAATAATGATAAGGCTGTAAATATTTTGGGTGAAATTTGCGATGCTGTTATAACATACAACAGAGACATTCATAACCGTACAGATGATTCAGTGGTATGTATAATGAATAGCAAAGAAAGAATATTCAGGCGCTCCAGGGGTTATGCTCCTTCTCCTGTGAAATTGTTAACCAATGTAAATGGAATTCTGGCCACAGGTGCTGAATTGGTAAATTGTTTCTGCATAGGAAAAGACAATCAGGCAATTCTCAGTCAGCACATCGGCGATCTTAAAAACATTGAGACTTATGAGTTTTATACCGAAAGTATTAAAAAATATAAAAAGCTTTTCCGTTTTGAACCATCAATAATTGTAACAGATATGCATCCTGATTATCTGTCAACAAGATATGCAGATGAATATGATTTGCCGGTGATGAAAGTTCAACACCACCATGCACACATTGCATCATGTATGGCTGAACACGGTTTAGATGAACAAGTAATTGGAATTGCTTTGGATGGAACAGGGCTGGGTGATGATGGCAATATTTGGGGAAGTGAATTTTTTATATGCGATTATAAAGATTATAGTAGAATTACACATTTCGAATATGTGCCATTGCCGGGTGGTGATAAAGTTACTCATGAGCCATGGAGAACAGCAGTGTCATATTTGTATAAATATAACGGAAAAGAATTTTTTAATCATAATCTTGAGTTTCTTAAGGATATTCCAAAACAAAACATTGAACTTATTTGCGAAGCCATTGAAAAGAAAATAAATTGCCCATTATCATCAGGTGCTGGCCGATTGTTTGATGCTGTTGCAGCATTAATAAACCTCTGCACAGTCAGTAAATTTCATGCAGAAGCGCCTATGAGGTTAGAATCAATTATTAATGAAAAAAATAAAGATTCATACTTATTTGATGCTGATGAAGTTATCTCTTTTAAGAAAACATTTACAGAAATCATCAATGATCTGAAAAAAAACATTCCAATTTCAGATATCTCAGCAAAATTCCACAACACTATTGTAAACGTTGTTATAGCAGTATCTCTAAAAATTAGAGAAAAGCATAATCTCAATAAAGTAGTATTATCAGGTGGAACCTTCCAAAACAAATATCTTTCAGAAAACATTGAAAAAGAACTAATCAAATGTGATTTTCAAGTCTTTACACATTCGAAAATTCCCACAAATGATGCCGGCATAGCATTAGGCCAATTGATGGTTGCAGCATCAAGGAAATAAAGTTAAAACCTCGAATACATTTCCTCCATTAATCTACGTTATTTTATTATTTGTATTTATTTTTTATATATTTGCACGCATAATTTACATTAATCGATGTAATTAATATAAAAATTCAAATTGCCCGTAGGGCATCAACATCAATAGGCAATGTATCAATCAAAACAATTTGCCCGTTAGGGCATCAACATCATTAAACAATGAATCAATCAAAACAATTTGCCCGTTAGGGCATCAACATCAATAGGGCATAAACATCAATAAACAATGAATCAACCAAAACAATTTGCCCGTTAGGGCATAAACATCAATAGGGCATCAACATCATTTACACAATAAACATCATTAACCATGGCAAACACATATTCACAATTATTCATTCATTACGTTTTTGCAGTTCAAAACCGCAAATGTTTAATAACAAGCGAATGGGAAACAGATTTATTCAAATACATAAACGGCATTATTGAACAACAAAAACACAAATTATATATCATTAACGGAGTGCCTGACCACATCCATATGCTCGTCAGCATGAACCCAACACAAGCACCATCGGAATTTATCTATAATGTAAAACGAAGCTCCTCTTTATGGATAAATCAAAATAAATTTTGCAATACCAAATTCAAGTGGCAAGAAGGATTTGGATCTTTTTCTGTCAGTATGTCTCAAAACAAACGAGTTATAAATTACATTGAGAGACAAAAGCAACATCATAAAAAGGAGACATTTATCAAAGAATATAAAAAAATCCTCAGTGCCTATGAGGTCGATTTTAACGAAGAATTCATCTTTCATTCCGTAATTTAAAATTTATAATATTTATGCCAAAAAGGGCAAATAATGTCGGAATAAAATCATTCATGCTATCGTTGTTTTAACCCAATGGACAAATTGGCGTATTTGTGAATTTATTGTTAATGCCCTACGGGCAAAACATTTCATATATCATAATCTTGTCTATTAACATAGGTGCCCTACGGGCAATTTGGTGCAGGTTTTAAATATATTGACATCTTCTATCGTAATGAATATTCATTCATATAATTATTCAATATTGCCCGTAGGGCATAAACATCAATAGAAAAATCGCATAAAATAAAATCAATATACCCGCAGGGCATCAACATCATAAAAACATAGCCGAAATTCAAAATCATTGCCCGTAGGGCACCAACATCAATAGCATGCAAATTCCCAAATCATTCCATTTTGCCCGTAGGGCATCAACAATAAATCAATTTTTCGTTTAATTTTTGTATTTTTGCACCACAATTTCAAAACAATAAATTATGTGTTTAAGTATCCCTGCAAAGGTTTTATCTATCAATGAAAATCAAGCTATAGTTTCTGTTGGCGGAACTGAATACGAAGCATCTCTCCAATTACTTGACGATGTTAAAATTGGTGATTATATCCTGCTCCACACAGGATTTGCAATTCAAAAAATCAGCGAAGAAGAAGCTATTGAAACTCTGAAAGTATTTGACGAGTTTGAAGATTTGAATGAACAGATAAAACCCGAATTAGAAGAATAATAACCACTGCCTCAAAGTAATACATTCATTTATTTATTTATCTAATCTTTAGGATACAATCCCAATGAAATATATTGATGAGTTTCGAAACAAGGATATTGTTAATTTGCTTTTAAAGAATATTAACAACATCAGCAAAAAAGACGTAGTATTAATGGAGGTTTGTGGCGGCCATACATGGGCAATCCAAAAATTTGGCATTCCTTCTCTCCTACCTGAAAATATTAGCCTGGTCTCCGGTCCCGGCTGCCCGGTTTGTGTTACAAGTAAAAAATTTATTGATCATGCAGTAGCTCTTAGTAGAGTAAAAGACGTGATAATTACCACTTATGGTGATTTGATTAGAGTTCCGGGCTCCACATCTACTCTTAACGAAGAAAAAAGCAAAGGTGCAGATGTTAGAATTGTTTATTCAATTTTGGATGCACTGAAAATAGCCAAAGAAAATTCTACAAAAAAAGTAGTTTTTCTTGGAGTTGGATTTGAAACAACTGCGCCTCCCAGCGCTGCCGGCATTATAAATGCTAAAGTGCAAAACCTAAAAAATTTCTCACTGCTTAGTTCTCATAAAATTATGCCGCCTGCCATGGGTGCTCTGATTGACGAAGGTGTCGCAATTAATGGCTATATCGCACCCGGACATGTTAGCGTAATTACCGGCACAGAAATTTATGAACCTATTCCCAGAAATTACGGCGTAGGTTGTGTTATATCAGGTTTTGAGCCGGTTGACATTCTTCAATCTGTTTACATGCTTGTAAAACAATTCGAAACTCAAGACTTTAAAGTAGAAATTCAATATAAAAGAGCTGTAAATCCGGAGGGAAACATCAAAGCTCAACAAGTAATGAATGAAGTTTTTTCTTTAAGAGACGATTGGTGGAGAGGATTAGGCACTTTGCCTTTGAGCGGACTAGGAGTTGCTGAGAATTACAGTGAATTTGATGCTGAAATAATGAT
Source organism: Bacteroidota bacterium (assembly GCA_018335675.1). Lineage (GTDB taxonomy): Bacteria > Bacteroidota > Bacteroidia > Bacteroidales > UBA7960 > PWND01. Next base: position 39,688 of record JAGXRQ010000062.1, read on the forward strand.
CCCGGTAGAAGTGGAAGAAACAAAAGAAGAAAAAGGCTGCATCTGCGGCGAAATATTAAAGGGATTGAAAAAGCCCAACCAGTGTAAGCTTTTTGGAACAGTTTGCAACTCATCAAATCCGGTTGGCGCATGTATGGTATCACACGAAGGAGCATGTAACGCATATTATAGATTCAACAGATAATGGGAAAAAACATTTTATTAGGACACGGAAGTGGAGGAAAACTTTCTCACGACCTTATCAAAACAATATTCGTAAAGCAGTTTGAGAATCCAATTCTATCTCAACAAACTGACTCTGCAATTCTAAATATTAAAGCAGAAAATATCGCTTTCACAACCGATTCTTATGTTGTGGATCCTATCTTTTTTCCCGGTGGAAATATCGGTAAACTTGCTGTGTGCGGAACTGTAAATGATCTGGCTGTTTCAGGGGCAACTCCAAAATATATTAGTGCTGCATTTATTATTGAAGAAGGCTTTCCTATGAAAGACCTTGAAACAATAGTTGCTGACATGGCTGCAGAAGCTAAAAAAGCCGGAGTTATTATAGTTACCGGCGACACTAAAGTAGTTAATAAAGGTCAGTGTGACAAGTTGTTTATAAACACTGCGGGCATTGGAATCCTTGAAGAAAAATATACAGGAATTTCTACGGGTAGAGATATTAAGGCCGGCGATAAGATAATCATTAACGGGTCTATTGCAGATCACGGAATGGCGATAATGGCAAGCAGAAATTTTGGTAATTTCCAAACTGATATTAAGACTGACTGCGCATGTCTGAATGGCTTAATTAAAGAGATTCTCGACTCAGGATGTAATGTGAAATTTATGAGGGATGCAACACGAGGCGGAATTGCAACTGTTTTGTGCGAGCTTTCAGAAACTCATAAAACAGGCATTGAGATTGATGAAGCCAAAGTCCCTGTAAATGAAAATGTTAGAGGAATGTGTGAATTGCTGGGTTTTGATCCGTTTTATGTAGCCAACGAAGGAAAAATTGTTTTAGTTGTGGCCGGTGATGATGCAGAAAAAGTTTTATCTCTAATGAAAACTCACGAATTCGGAAAACATAGCTCTATAATTGGAGAAGTTGTTAGCAGCAATGCCGGCAAAGCAATCCTGATTACTGAGATTGGCGGCAAGAGGATTATCGATATTCCGGCGGGAGAGCAATTACCAAGGATTTGCTAAAGTATCACTATTCTATTCAAATTATCAGATAAAGTTTTTGTAAAATATCATACCTTTGTATTACCATTTTTAAAAAAGGTAACACTCATTCCTAAACGTTTATAGATAATGCACATTGCCGACGGAATAATTGATGCCCGTATAAGTATTATTGCTAATGTAGTATCAATAGGTATTATATATTTTTCCGGAAGAAATACTCCGGCAGAAGAAATACCCAAAATGGGTATAACCGGCGCAGCTCTGTTTGTAGCATCTTTAATTCACATCCCATTTGCAGGCACATCTCTACATCCAGGCTTATTCGGAATTGCGGGAATAATTCTCGGCAGAAGGGCATTCCCCGTAATTTTCACAGTTCTATTATTCCAATCATTTATATTTCAGCATGGCGGATTGCTTTCTGTTGGGATAAATTCCATTAACATGGGTGCCGGTGCGTTTTTAGCATGGATAATATGGAAACAAAAATTCTTACCTGAATATTTCAGGGCAATATTGGCAGGGTTTGTTGGTGTAATTATTCCGGCCTTGTTGATGTCAATTGAATTTCAATTATCAGGATATGGTAAAGGAATTATTTTTATTTTTTCAATTTATATATTTGCTGCAATAGTTGAAGGTTTATTGTCATTATCTGTGGTGAAGTTTTTCAGGAAAATTAATTCAGACATTATAAAATAAACATAAACAATTCAAACTATGAACAAATCGCTTATTACCAGCACATTATTGGTTTTGCTATTTTCAACTTTAGCAATGGCTCACTCAATAAGAGTTGACGTGAATATCCAAAGCCCTACTGTTACTATTTACGCAGGTTTTTCTAAAATTAAACCAATTGCTAATGCCAAGGTAGAAGTTTTTGCTCCCGAAACTGAAACGCCTTATCAACTAGGCCAAACAGATATTAATGGGAATTTCGCATTTTTGCCTAATGCTTATGGAGAATGGAGAATCAAAATTGACGATGAGATGGGCCATGTCAGAAATACCAAAATTAATATCCCAAAAGAGTTCTTTACTACAGATGATAGTGAACATGAAACAGACATTAAATCAATAAGTAAAGTAATAAAAATTGAGACTGAGGAAGAAATTGAAACAAGTCATCATCATTCACATAATGCAATAACTGAAATTCCAATAATATATAAAGCAATTTTTGGTTTAGCACTAATATTCGGCATTACAGGAATATTATACGGATATAAAGCAAATAAAAAACTCAAACAATAAGCATTGAATCATTCATTTATTGATAAATACAGCGATATAAACTCGCCAATTCACAGATTTGACCCCAGGCTTAAGTTTATTTTCGTAATTCTTTGTGTAGCAATAATTGTTTCTCAACCAAGAGGGCAATTATTACCCTATGCTTTTTATGGTATGATGGTTATCTCGATTATGCTTTTGAGTAGAATACCTATAACATTCATGCTAAGAAGGATGTTGTTCGTTCTTCCATTTATTCTAATGGCGTCGCTTTTTTATCCAATTTCGATATACATTTACGATAGTGCTAGTTTTCCAAGCATACAAAATGAGGCATTTTCTGTTGCTTTCTCAATTTTCTTCAAAGGCTCACTGTCTGTAATTTTGCTAATATTATTGATATCAACAGAAAAGTTTCATAATATAATTTCCGGAATGCGCATGCTTAAAATGCCTAAGATAATAGGCGTTATATCAGCGTTAATGTACAGATATATATTTATTTTTTCTGATGAAGCCATGAAAACGTCAATGGCCAGAAATAGCAGAACGCCCGGCAGGCTAAAGGTCAACAAGATTAAAGTGTATGGAAATCAGATGGCCATGATTTTCATCAGGAGTTGGGACAGATCACAAAATATTTATAATGCAATGGTTTCAAGAGGTTTTAATGGAGAGTTTGCCACAATGAAAGAATTTAAAATTAAGAAATCTGAAATTGCTCTGTTTACTTTGGCTATAATAATGTTTTTGGTAATCAGAGTTGGTAGTGAAATAATTTTATAAAATAATCTTGAAAATATGCCAGCAGGAATTAGTATAAAAGACTTGAACTTTTCATTCAATCCAGGTCAGCAAGTATTAAAAAATATTAATCTTGAAATTAATCCGGGAGAAAAATTCGGGATAATTGGTCCGATGGGAGCCGGAAAATCGACTTTATTGCTGCACCTTAATGGGATATTAAATGGAAGCGGAACTATACAGATTGGTGACACAATTGTAAGCAAAAAAACACTCCCCGAAATTCGCAAAAAAGTAGGTATAGTATTTCAAAACCCGGATGATCAGCTGTTTAATCCAACAGTTGAAGAAGATGTTGCTTTTGGTCCTCTAAATTTTGGCTATTCTCGTGAAGAAGTTTCAGAAATGGTAGATTATGCTCTTGAATCTATGAATCTTAAAGGGTTTGAAAAACTTGTGTCTCACCACTTATCAATGGGCGAAAGAAAACGCGTTGCATTAGCTACTGTTTTAGCTACAAAACCCGATGTAATCGGATTTGATGAGCCATTTTCAAGTCTCGACCCAACAATGATAAAGCAGCTTTTAAACATTCTCAATAATCTGGAATCAACATTGGTAATTATTTCCCAGAATTACTTACCGCTAATTGCTTGCTGTCAGAGAGTTGCATTAATTAATAAAGGGGAAATCAAAGCAGTCGGCCCTACTAAAGAAATAATACAAAACAGCGATTTAATGTTGGAAAACGGCATAGATCTTAGCCTTTACAAATCCATTTGCAATGATTTTTTCCACTCACCAAAAAACTAATTTCAATTAATTATAAGACATGACACTTTTAACTTTTAACTTTTAACTATATTATGATCTTATGCACGAATTATCAATAGTAACAAACATCCTCGATACAATAGAAGAAAATGCAATTAGTCACAATGCAACTATTGTTCATGAAATAGAACTTGAAGTTGGCGAATTAGCAGGTGTTGAATTTGACGCACTGGAATTTGCGATGGAACATGCTCCAAAAAGCGAATTACTCAAAAATGTGAAATTCAATATTCTGAAAGTCAAGCCAATAGCAAAATGTCAGATTTGTCAGTTTGAGTTTGAAACCTCTGAATATGCCTCTGATTGTCCGAAATGCAAATCTTTTAAAACAGAGATAATAAAGGGCAATGAACTCAAGATTAAGTCATTTAAAATGGACTAACAATTTTGACTATTATTTTTACATTATCTTATAACAAAACAACAGCAACATCTAACAAAATCTCACTAACTTTGTTACCTAACTAACGCTTACACTTTTAACTTTCAACTTTTAACTTTTAACTTTTAACTTTAACAAATATGTGTACAACTTGCGGCTGCGACCATCCTGATAATTCAACAAGATTTACTATTCCCGGACAAGAGCAAAACCATGCTCACAAACACGGGCAATCAGACAACAAAGATCATGAGCATGAGCACACACATAATCATGCCCATCCTCATGATCATGAACACACTCATTCACATTCAAAAGTTGTTACATTGGAACAAGATGTTCTGGCGCATAATAATTTGCTTGCCGAAAGAAACAGAGGATATTTTGAAGCAAAAAACATTCTGGCTTTAAATATGGTTAGTTCGCCCGGCTCAGGAAAAACTACCATTTTAGAGAAGACCATTACAGATTTAAAAAATGAAGTTTCGTTTTTTGTAGTTGAAGGCGACCAGCAAACATTGAACGATGCTAACAGAATCAATGCTACCGGTGCTCCCGTAATTCAGATTAATACCGGAAGCGGATGTCACCTTGATTCAGATATGATTAACAAAGCTGTGAAGAAACTTGAGGTAAAAGATAATTCTGTTTTAATTATTGAAAATGTCGGCAATCTTGTTTGCCCTGCTATGTTTGACTTGGGTGAAGCTTTTCGTGTTGTTGTAATAAGCGTAACCGAAGGCGAGGATAAGCCATTGAAATACCCGGCAATGTTCAACTCTTCTAATATTTGCTTGATTAATAAAATTGACCTCCTACCCTATGTAGATTTCAGCGTTGAAAAAGCGAAGGAATATGCACTTCAGGTAAATCATCATCTCCAATTCTTCGAGATTTCATCAAAAACCGGAGAAGGAATGAAGGAGTGGTATGAATGGCTGAAAACCAGGATTAAATAGACTTTTCAATACAATCCTTATATTTCCTTATATGCCTTATATGGTAAAAAAATTAAACATATAAGGAATGTAAGGCCATATAAGATGTAGATCATCAATAAACCTCTAATTCCTTATATTTCCTTATATGCCTTATATGGTGAAAAAAATTAAACATATAAGGAATGTAAGGCCATATAAGATGTAGATCATCAATAAACCTCCAATTCCTTATATTTCCTTATATGCCTTATATGGTGAAAAAAATTAAACATATAAGGAATGTAAGGCCATATAAGATGTAAATCATCAATAAACCTCCAATTCCTTATATTTCCTTATATGCCTTATATGGTAAAAAAAAAATAAACATATAAGGAATGTAAGGTCATATAAGAACAAATTAATATATTTCAACAAATATACATATATATTCATTTATTTTAGCCTAATTAACTATATTTGCATATTAGTAAATATATTACCAATATGGGAATTTCAAAATCAAAATTAAAAGAATTAGTGTATCAAGTAAATGGGGCAGCAATTGAAGTACATAAGGCACTAGGTCCTGGTTTATTAGAGAGTGTATACCATAAATGTCTAAGACACGAATTTCAAAACAGAGGCATTAAATTTAATTCAGAATTAGTTGTTCCTGTTGAATATAAAGGGTTGGAATTAGACGCAGATTTACGGTGTGATTTTTTTGTAGAAAATGTTTTAGCAGTTGAAATAAAATCCGTGGAAAGCATACATCCAATTTTTGAAGCTCAATTGATGACATATATGAAGCTATTAGAAGCTCCTATGGGATTATTAATAAACTTTAATGTTTCTCATTTATTCAAAGAAGGACAGAAAACATATATAAATGGAATATACCGAGTCTTGCCAGACTAATCCTTATATTTCCTTATATGCCTTATATGGTAAAATTATTTTTTATGGTTTTACTGAAGCTTTACAGCTAGAGATGTAAACGACTGATAACCAACATTATCAGTTACGTAAATATGGAAATGATAATCGCCGATATCATAACCATTATCCACAAATGTAATCTCAGTTTGGAAAATATATTCATTCTCTTCAGACGGTAGCGCAAATATCCACTCATTGAAATAAGGATTAACTGCGGTTTTAGGTTCATCCATACTACATGGTTCATGGTCGCTGTGTTGATGATGACCGTAATTATGGTGAATACCCATCTTTATATTCCCTAACCCATCTTTATCGCTAATCTTAATTTGAAATGTAAATGGCACACCAAAATATAGAGTATCACAGGGTGCCGGAGACAATAATGTTATCTCCGGTTTATCCTGATTATCACCGTCATTTTTTATACATCCCAAAAATACAAGAGTTATTAGAAATGTAATATATAACGTTTTTTTCATTACTCTATAATTGCAATTGAAACATCAACATCCTCTGTATCTACAGAATTACCATATTCATCAACTACTGTTATAACAACATGATAAGCTCCAAGATTAGCCTCTGCAGGAACTATTATATGCTCATGTACATTAGCATTTTTCAATCCTTTAAATGTTACTTTATCCATGAAAGAATCATCAATAATTCTGTACTCATCTTCAACTAATCCTGATTCCGGGTGGTCATGAATTTCAATATGATACCAATCAAGCCTGCCATCGTTTTTTGCAACAGCTTCAAAATTAACGCTTATTGTTCCTCCTCGTGGAATAACAGTTGTGTTATCATCATGATTTGTCGCTGCAATGTTTTTAATTTCCGGTGGAGTTGTAGTGTCGGTTTTATCGCATGACGCAAATACCAAAACACCTGCTAAAATTGTAAGTTGAATTGATTTTAAAACATTTTTTTTCATTTCTATTTAATTTTGATTAAACATTATTAATTGAATTTGTTTTGAAAGGAATTTTTACTGAAAATATCAAGTTTCTCCCCTGCTCAGGAATATTAAGCCTTCTATAATAACTCAAATGATTCAAATAGTATTTATCTGTGAGATTTCTTACCGCAATTAATGCAATTATCTCATTTCGCCCAATATTAAATGATTTTTGGGCGGATATGTTAAATACAGTATAACCATCAGTTGGGCTTTCATTTATAGCAACGATTTCTTGTGATGCTGTATAATTTACTTGCATTCCTATCCTAAACTTCTTATCGGTATTATGATAATACAACTCAGACACAACTGATAATGGTGGAGAAAAAGGCAAAGCTTTTCTAGTATCAAGATTTACAGGATAAACATACTCCAGCGAGGATAATAAACCAAAATTATCTAAAAACCTATATATTACAGTAGCTTCTGCGCCATAGTGCATAGCTTTATTCTGCCTGTATTCATAAATCTGGCCGGTAAAAGTACCAAAGGGAAAATTCAGGGGTTGGGGCCAAATAAATGTAATTAGTGAAATAATTTAAAAATGGATATAAAGCAATCTGAATTTTCTTATGTGAATATTCAAAAACAAAATCAGCCTGATAAGCTTCTTCGGGATTAAGATTGCAACTGCCTTTTTCAAACCTTAGATTATGCCTATGAATACCGTATGACGCAAGCTCATATGCAGCAGGCATCCTGTAACTTTTACCTATGTGTAATTTTGCTAAAAATGATTTGCCGGGATTGCAAATAAGTCCGGCAGCATATACAATTGCCGGGTACAAATTATCAATTTGAGGATTCAAAATTGAATCTCCTATGGCCGGATCAGGATTTATCGATTCCGTAATTGATATATTTCCATAATCAAATCTAACACCTAGTTGACCGGCAAATTTCTGATTTATTTTATACCTAAATTCTGAAAACAACCCGACCATAGATCTTTTATATTCCGGAATCAAATGACTATATCCACTAATATCATTTTTTTGAGATTGTCCATTTAGTCCAATTACTACAGAATAAGATTCCTGAGAATCATATGTGTAATTAATTCTGCCTGAAATAGTTTTTAGATTATAACCCAAATCAAGATTGGTATCATAATATTCTAAGATGTCATCCTGCCTATTGCCGGTAATATCCTTTAGAATATCGTATTCTTTAGAAATATTTTGCTGAAACCCAAATGCCGATGAAAGTTTGCTGTTTTTAAAATATTTATTCAGTACATATTGCACTTCAGTATCTTTCAGTTGACTATTCGGTAATAAAATATCCCTATTAGATACAGAATGCGTTTCCCAATACGCATTAACAAGTTCTTGCCCTGCGGCATATGGGAAAAAGCCGGATTTGTTGTCGAAATAGCTAAACAACAAATAGCTTATTAAGCCATTATTCGCTAAACCCGCCTGCATGTTGAATGATAATTCCTTACCGGCAGTATTGTGCATTGATTTATCTAATTTGGCAAAGTGATTAGGTTTGTATTCAAAACTATCTGCCGGAACTCTAAAATCTGCAAAATCTTGATAAGAAACATCTGTATTAAAGAAAAACAGCTTTTCTCTAAGTCCAATTTTCACATTCATTCCTAACAAATCATTATTTGTTTCTGCCTTTAAACCAACAACACCGCTAAGTCCAAAAGAATCGGGAACAGAAAGTGTACTTATATTTATAACTCCGCCTATCGCATCAGACCCGTAGTACAAAGATGCAGGACCTTTAATTATTTCAATTTCCTCAATAGAAGACTGATTAATTGCAACACCCTGATGATTATTCCACGACTGATCTTCTTGTTTCTGACCGTTCTTTGCAATCACAATTCTATAACCGCCAAAACCTCTGATTAATGGCCTGGCCATTGAGGGACTGATATTCGCAGATTGAATTCCGGGAATTTTTTCAAGAGTATTCGATATATTTCCGGCTATGTTTTCTTCTAAAAAGCTTGAAGAGATAACCTCAATATTCTCAGATCTAGTCGTTTTTGTTTTTTGGCTTTTGTTTTCCAACACAATTATCTCATCCAACAAGATCTCCTTATTTTGTAAATTGAGTGATACAAATACACTATCTGTTTGGTTCAATTCTGGCTTGGAGTTTTCTCCATTCAGATTAAAACACAATAATAACAAACTAAAGAAGCTTAAACATGAATTTGTAACAAAACGCATCGTGTCACCTTTTTGTAATTTCGTGGCAATGTTACATTATTTTTATTTTCGCCAAAATAAATATTAATTTTACTTTAGAAATATGTCGTATTTTCAATAAAACCAACAGGAATTAAAACTATTCAATATGCAAGTAAAAAGATTTGGAGTATCATTAGAAGAGGATATATTAGATGATTTGGATAAGATGGTTATAAAACATAGTTTTCCAAACCGATCTCAAGCGATAAGACATTTAATAAAAAGCACACTTGTTAATGATAAAGTTGATGAAAATAAAATTGTAGCCGGAGCAATTGTAATTGTTTATGATCATCATAAAAGAGAGCTTAACAACAAGCTGATGCACATTCAGCACGACTACCATGATCTTATTTTATCAACACAACATGTACATATAGACCATG
>JAGXRQ010000063.1 GCA_018335675.1 Bacteroidota bacterium
AGGTGCTAATGAAAATATAAATGGGCTTATCAGGCAATACTTTCCTAAAGGGTCTTCTTTTGAAAATATTACTAATCAACAAATTCAATATGTTCAACACAAGTTAAATAACAGACCAAGAAAAAAATTGGGGTTCTTATCACCAATTGAATTTTTATCATTAAATTTGATTAAACAAAAAGTTGCATTTGTGACTTGAATTCAGCCTTATCACCTTCAGGACTGCTGCATAAAATATCTTTTGCTGCTATTGCCAAAGAAAAAGACGTTTATTTATGCGATATTTACGAATTACAAACTCAGTCAGGAACGATTAAGCTTGCATATCCAGACAATTTTCAATTAGCTAACAATTTTTCAGCTTTGGTTTTCGGAGGAATTAATTATAACGCTGACAATATTGATCAAGAAATTTGGCAATATTTAGAAGGAACTAAGCTTGAGGCTACAACAATAAGCGAAATTCTTCAAGGCAATAATATTAATGTAAATCTATTTACAGGAGACAACTCCAAAGAAGAGAAAATTAAGGAACTAGGCGGGAAAACTGATATTATCCATATTGCAACTCATGGATTCTTCTTTCCCGACCCACAGGAACAGCTAGAAGCATTTCATTCTGAAATCAAAGAGAACATTATATTCAGAGGCAGCAATCTAAGCGGAGCGCGTGGGTTTGGAGTTTGGCAATATTTAAAAAACCAAAACCCCTTGATGAGATCAGGATTAACATTTTCTGGTGCAAACAGAGTTTGGGCTGAACCTTTTGCCGGTACTGATAATGATGGAGTTCTTACAGCCCAGGAAGTTGTTAATATTGACCTAAGAAACACAGGACTTGTTGTGCTGTCTGCTTGCGAAACAGGACTTGGTGAAATTCGAGGCAGTGAAGGTGTTTACGGATTACAACGTGCTTTTAAAATGGCAGGGGTTAATTATATTATCATGAGTCTTTGGCAGGTTCCGGATAAAGAAACAGAGGAGTTTATGATTTCTTTCTACTCTGAACTCATTAAATCAAATGATATAAAAAAATCATTTAATCTTACCCAAAAGAAGATGCGAGCTAAATATGATCCATATTTCTGGGCTGCTTTCGTTTTGCTTGAATAGATTTTCAGCATTTGACTATGTTCCGTTTTTTTATTCTTAAAACCATTAGCTCTACTCTTTGAGAATTGGACTTACAATGCAACAACACGTTCTTACTCAATCAATACAAATGCAGCCCAATAAAACGGGTCGTATTTTAATCTCATTGCTTTTTGTGTATTCACAAACGATAATTTAATATCATTGGTTTTGGTAAGTGATTGATAAAAAAGTGTCATAAATTCTTCTGTTTCCTTATCCGGTACTTGCCAAAGACTCATTATTATCTTTTTCACACCGGCCATTTTAAAAGCTCTTTGCAAACCATAAACACCTTCTGATCCAACAATATCTCCAAGTCCGGTTTCACAAGCAGACATTACCAACAATTCTACTTTTCTAAGATCAATATTAGTTACTTCCTGAGCTGTTAATATTCCATCATTTTCAATATCTAAGGTGCTTTCGTTCCAAGCATAATTTGCACCGGCAAATATTAATCCCGAACGCATAAATGGATTTTTCGATTCAACAAAAGCATTTCTAGTTAGATTTTGCCCGCTTCTAAATTCTACTTCACCTTTCACAGTTGCTTTTTCCTTTTGCTTTTTCACTTTCTCGGGATCTGGGTAAAAGAAACCATGAGTAGCAATATGTAAAAGATCTACATCACTTGCGAAATTCTTGAATGATTCTTCACTAGCCTCTTCTCCCGTGAAATGTTTATTGTTTATTTTTTTTGATTGCAAAAGTTTAGAAATTTTTTCGGATTCTGATTTTGTTCCAGGCAAGTATTTCCATTGTTCTATGTTTAAATCTTCTGTGCTGTATTCTATGCCGCCATAAATTATGGCGTTTTTTATTTTTACAGCTTGTGTATCTTCCAATTCAGCCAAAATTCCGGTGTTTGACTTTAATTCAATATTATAAATGTCGCACAGATATTTGTTATGACCCTTGGCAATAGCTGCAAAGCTTATTTTATGCAATAATCCTGTTGGAGAAATGAATACTTTATTAATTCCTTGTAAATGGCTTTCCAATGGCTTCCAAATTATTTCATAAAGTGAAGTGTTTAAATGGTTTAATGTTCCATAAACTTGGTTAATATACTCAAAATTGTTTCCCGTATAATTACTCAGCAATTCCTCTAATTGTTTCTCTTCAAACAGTGTAATTATTTCCGGATATTTGCTGTCGGATTTTAATAGTATTGCAGCATAAATGACCTTGTCTTTAAATTCAATTATATTGCTATCCGGATGAAAATCCTGAAAATTTATAAATTCAATAACAGCCTCATTTGCTTTTAGTTTCTTCCTAATGTCTTCATAAGAGATATCTTGTACTTTTTTGAAATTTGAAAATTCATTTGAATTTCTCACAAGAAAAGATTCCATTTCATCGGCTGTTTTCTCAAGATCTCTGGTTGCTTTTCCTTGAGCGTATAATTTGGCTATATCCTTACGCAATTGTATCCATTCATCGTAACGCTTTATGAGTAAGCTGTCGTTTGAATTATAAACTGCATTTTTCATTGCAGTATTTGACTTCAACAGCAGTCCTTTGTTTTTTATTGTATTATTGTAAGATGAAACTGCTAGTTCGGGAAATGTTTTTTGAAGATATAGTGCAAATGAGTTGAATTTATCATATTCCGAACCAATGGTTGAAAAGAACTTTTCTTTTTCAAACTCAGAAAGGAATGAGAAATTCATCATAATGTTGTTGTTATTCATTTGAATAAGGTTGTCGAAATACGATGCTGCAAAGTTTGTTCTGCCTTTCTTCCAATTAGCAATTGCCATATATAGTGTTGCATATTTCTCTCTAGGCTTGGAACCTATTTCACGGGAAATAAGAATAGATCTTTCTCCGTAAATTATAGCACTGTCTAAATATGCATTCATGTCTGACTGCACTTTGGCTATTTCTCTGTCATTTGCCAAATTCAGAAATAAGCTTGCCAAATTTCCATATACAATGGCTTCGCCGTTTTTATCAAGTAATTCATTCTTTCTTTCAAGTGATTTGCGGTAGTAGTAAAATGCTCTTTTGAAATATTCGCTTTTGTCTGATATATTATTGCTTTTCAACGCTCTTTCTACATAAACATTTCCAATATTAACATAAACTGTTGACTCTCCCATTTTATCATCCAATTCTAAATAAATATTCAAAGCTTTTTGATAACTAACAATAGCCTTGTTAAACATTTCATCTCTTATAATATTGTCTTTTAAATGTGTTGCCAGGTTTTTATATACTATTCCAATGTTTATATAGCTTGCCGACATACCTCTTTTGTCGCTGTATTCTTCCTTGATTTCGAGAGATTTAACGTAATACTCTAATGCTTTTTCATAGTTGCCCTGACTATTATAAACATTACCCATATTATTAAATGTAATTGAAGAACCTCTTCTGTCGCCTAATTCTACTTTTATTTCAACAGATTTTTCATAAAAATTAATTGCTTTATCGTAATCACCCTGGTCGGCATAAACCAACCCAATATTTGAAAAACAGCTTGAAATTCTTTTTTTATTTCCAAGTTTTTCATTAATTGCGAGAGCTTTGTTATGATGGTGAAGTGAAAGATCAAAGTTGCCTCTATTCCACAAAACAATTCCAATATACTGATTTGCAGTGGCTTTTTCGGCAAGAAATATTGATGTTATTAGTGAGTCATTTGTTAATGATTGTAAGTTGTCTTCAACTACTTTTAATGCTTTATGATAAAAATACAATGCAGAATCAGGTATCACATATTCATAAACATCTCCAATTGCAATGTATGCTTGTACTTTAGTCGTATCGTGCAAAGAATTATTATAAATTCTCCACAATGATTCAAGCTTTGCTCTGTTTTGAGCTTGTGCCCCCAAGCTTAGGATAAATATTGTAAAGTATAGAATAAGTTTTCGAAGCATACTCGTTTGTTTTTATGTAAAAATAATGATTTTTAGATTTGAATAATTTCTTTGGGTTTTTATAATGATTTATATTCCAAAATTTATTCTTATTTTTAACAATTGGAAACTTTATGTCTGATTGGATAGTCTATTGCTTGCCCGATGAAGTCAAAAAATAAAACGCTTCTGTTGTTTATGCTTGTTTTTGCCTTTATTAATTTAAATGGGCAAAGTCATAAAATTGATTCTCTCCGCATTCAACTTTCAAAATCAAACAACGATTCTACTAGCTCTAATTTACTAATTGAAATTGGAAAAGCCTTTGAAATGGTTAACCCTGATTCAAGTATTGTATTTTATAATAATGCTCTCCTGATTGCAAATAAAAATAACGATGAGAAAATTCAAGCAATTGCTAAAAGGCATATTGGAAATTGGCATATTGACAAAAGAGAGTATGATTTGGCGCTTGATAACCTTCATCAGGCTTTGAAAATTGCACTTGGAATTGACAATAAATTTGAAATTGGGCGTATATACAATAGTATCGGACTTGTTTATAACAACCTTAATGTTTTTGACAAAGCCATTGAATACTCCAATATGGCTGTTGATATTGCTGCAGAGGTTAATGATAGTATTACATTATCTTATAGTTATAACAATATCGGGCTTGCTTACTATAACCGAAGTATCTACGATGAAGCGTTGAAGTATTTTCTGCTGTCTGCCAAAATAGATGAACTTAATGGTGATATAAAAGGTTTGGGGCAGGGCTATATAAATGTCGGACTGATTCACTACACACTAGGCAATACAGATCAGGCTATTTATTATTACGAACAATCAATAAAGATTGCTGAGGAGTTGGGAGAAGTTATTGATATTTCAATTGGGTATAACAATATTGCAATCATATACAAGCAACTGGAACAATATGATAAGGCTTTAGTCTATCTGGAAAAAGCTCTTGCAATAGACAAAGGACTTGGAGATAAAGGCGGGATGGCAATCTGCTATATAAATATTGGTGACGTTTACTTAAAAATTGGCGATTTCAATCGTGCAAGAAGATACTTTATGCAATCACTCAAAATATGGGACGAAATTCATGATGATAGTGGAACAGCCACTGTGCTTTATTATCTCGCCGATTTGAATATTAGTCTTGCTAAAAAAGAGTCACACAATGTTGAAGTAAGAGATAGTCTTTTGTATGCTGCAATTGAATATTCTGAGAAATCATTGGAAATTGGCAAGAGAAGAGATTATCTGCCTGCTCAAAATTCAGCTGCAGAAAGCCTCAAAACTATATATGCTTTGCTAGGAAATTATGAAAAAGCATTTGAATACCTTGAAATATATGTTTCTACAAAGGAGAAGATTATTAACGAAGAAAAAATCAGGTCGATTACTGATTCAGAATTGAAATGGGAGGCGGAAAGAAGGCAGTTGCAAATTGAAAAACTTGAAACTGAAAGAGAAATTGATAAACTTGAATTGATTAGAAAAAAGCAGGAAACCAAGCAGCAAAGAGCTGTTATTATTATGGTGTCTGCCGGGTTGCTTATCATTTCAGTATTGCTGTTTGTTTTGCAAAACCGTTTGTTATATACTAAAAAACAAAACCAGGTAATTGACCTGCAGAAGAAGGTTCTTGAGGATAACTATGTTAGGTTAAATGAGAAAACCGAGGAAATTCAGGCCCAGAATGAAGAAATTGAAGCTCAAAACTACGAAATACAAGCGCAAAGAGATGTTGCGATTCAACAGAAAGAATTTATAGAAAGGCAGAATCAGGCAATTACAAACAGCATTAATTATGCAAAAAGAATACAACAAGCTTTGCTTCCCGATCTTTCTTTGTTGGATGAAAAATATAATGGATTAGATAGTATTACTGATAGCTTTGTGCTGTTTCAACCTAAAGAAATTGTTTCTGGTGATTTCTACTGGGCAAATAGAATCAATAATCATTTGATAATTGCAGTTGCTGATTGCACAGGACACGGAGTGCCGGGCGGTTTTATGAGTATGCTTGGAATTTCTTTTCTTAATGAAATTGTAAATAAACAGGAAAATTATATCGCTAATGAAATTCTCAATCAACTCCGCGATATAGTAAATATAACGCTTACCCAAGCCGGAAGAAAAGACGAGGATGATAATCCAATTCTTGATGGCATAAACATTGTAATCGCAGTTATTGACATTGAAAAAATGGAATTGCAGTATTCAGGCTCCTTTAATCCTTTGTATTTGGTTAGAAATAACACTCTGAGCATCTTAAAAACTGATAGAACTACTATTGGAGTATTTGTTAAAAACAAAGGCAGTTTTACAAATTATAATATTAAGCTTGAAAAAGGAGATACATTTTATATGTTTTCAGATGGCTATATCGACCAGTTTGATGAATCTGGTTCACAGCGTTACAAGTATTCTCGTTTCAAGAATTTATTGTTGTCAATCCAAAATGAATCTCTTCAAAAACAGAAAGAAATACTGTATTCAACATTTGAGAAATGGAAAGGCAATAATGACCAAATTGATGATATTACTGTGCTAGGTTTTAGAATTTGATAATTTATTTTTATAAAGATGAATAAAGTATTTCTCCATTTTGTGATTTTTATTTTGTTTGCTACTTCTTCTATTGCTCAGGATTGGAAATACCACGATTCTTTAACTACTTTTTTTCAAGAAAAACGTCAATATACCGAAGCATTGCAAAATGCTGAAAAGTCAATAGAACTATATCAGATTGAAGTAGGTCAAAAAGATACTGTTTATACTGATTTGATTCAAAAACTTGCTTATGTTTATTATTTCAGTAATAATTATGATAAGGCAATAGAAACTTTTAATGAAGAACTTGAGCTCAGAGTGAGACTTCAAGGCAGAGAGCATCAAAAAACAGGCACCTGTCTTAACAATATCTCAATTTTACACAGAAGAAAAGGTGATTATGAAAATGCTCTTAAACTATCAATTGAAGCACTTGAAATAACGGGCAAGTCTATGGGGGAAAACCATATAGAATATGGAGTAAGACTAAACAACCTTGCAATTATTTACGAAGAACTGGGGAATTACGAGAAAGCTCTCGAACTTCAATTGACATCTATTGAAAATGTTAAGAATAATAATCTTCAGGATCAACATATCTACGGAACCAGGTTAAATAACCTAGCAAGTTTGTATTATAAAATGGGCTTATATGAAAAAGCATTAGAATTATATATTGAATCTATTGAAAATACTGAAAAAACTCTTGGTAAAAAGCATCCCACCTATGGCGTAAGATTAAATAATCTGGCTGCTTTGTATAAGAAAATGGGGATGTATGATAAAGCTTTAATATTATATGAGGAATCATTGCAAATTGCTGAAGTTACAGTTGGTAAAAGCCATCAAAACTATTTTGTTAGAATAAATAATCTGGCTACCTTGCTTGAAGAAATGGGGCAGTTTGATAAAGCTCATCCTCTTTATTTGTATGCTCTGGAAAATGCAAAGCTTACATTTGGAACAGAGCACCCTACATATGTTTTATGTTTAAATAATCTGGCAGAGTTTTACAGAAATACTTCCCAGAACGAGAATGCATTACCATTGCTAATAGATGCAGTTGAAAGTAGTGAAAAAGTATTCGGCAAAAGCCATCCTAATTATGCAAGCAGTCTAAATAATCTGGCAAACCTATATAGAAACCTTGGGCAATATGATAAGGCCCTTAGTATGCAGCTGGAAGCTCTTGATGTAACTGAAAAGGCCTTGGGTAAAAATCATCATGCATATTCAATCAGGCTAAATAATCTGGCTAATATTTATCGGTACACAGGAAATTATGAAAGTGCTCTTTCATTATATTTGGAATCAATTAAAATTTCAGAGAATTCATTGGGGAAAGATCATTCAGGATACGGAATGCGAGCCTATAATATCGGAGAAATTTTGTATTATTTGGATAGAAAAGATGAATCTTATGAGTATTATAAAATTGCTATTGTAAATAACTTTTTAAATATTGATCGTGCATTTACATTTTTGGCAGAAGCTGACAAAGAGAAGTTTCTACTAATAAACAACAGATACTTTAATTCGTATTTCAGTTTCTTTTACGAATATTCGTTGGATAATAATAAGGTTGGCGCTGATGCTTTTAATATAGACTTGGCAGCAAAAGGTATGATTCTTCAATCGGGTATAGAAATCCGTCAGACTATTCTAAATAGCGGAAATCAAGAGGCAATTGAAAAGTACGACGAATGGGTGGAGGTTAAGAGTAATCTTTCTAAAGAATATTCCACTCCAATTGAACAGAGAGTTGAGGATATTGACATATTAGAACAAAAAGCAGAAAAATTAGAGTCTGAACTAACAAGGTTGTCTGGAAGTTTTGGAAGGGTTAAGAGTCTTACAAATGTTAAATGGCAAGACGTACAAAGCAAATTAAAAAATGATGAAGTTGCAATTCAATTTTCATCATTCGCATATTTTAGGGGTAACTTTTGGACAGATAGTGTCATATACATAGCAGTGATATTACGAAAAGACTTTGAATACCCATTGCTTATTCCCCTTTTTGAACAAAAACAACTTATTTCAATTCTGGGAGATTTTCAGGGAAGTAGCTATGATTATATTAATGATGCTTATGGAACTTTAAATGTTAAAACCAACAAGACTACCGATTTGTATAATTTGATTTGGCAACCTCTTGAGAAATATCTTAATGGGATAAATAATGTTTATATCTCGCCAACCGGTATGTTACATAAAATTAGTTTCTATGCTTTAAGAAATAATGAGAATAGGTTTCTAAACGATTTGTATAGTATTAATATTCAATCAAATTTGGGTAATATCGCCCAATCTAATAAAGCAGACAAGTTTAATATTAAAAGTGCTTCAATATTTGGGGGTGTTGAGTATAGCAAAATTCCCTCCGAATCAGATGCTTGGAAATATCTACCGGGTACATTAACAGAGCTTCATAAAATAAAAGCAATGCTTAAGAAAACAAAAGTGAAAACAGTTGTTTTTTCTGGTGAATATGCCACTGAGGAAAATCTTAAGAGTATTGCTTCAAATACAGAGCTTCTACATATAGCAACACATGGTTATTTTTTCCCCGACCCAACTGATATGGCCTTGAAAATGAAAGATATAAAGATTGAAGGCGAGGTTGATTTTAGGGGATCTTCTTCAAATATTGCAACAACAAGTTTTAAGGATAATCCCAAACCATTAATGCGATCAGGCCTTTTATTAGCCGGTGCAAATAATTCTTGGTCTTCTAATGAAAGCACAGACAATACAGATGATGGAGTGCTTACTGCTGAAGAAGTCGCTTATCTTAATCTTTTTAATACAAAGCTTGTGGTTCTTTCTGCTTGCGAAACCGGACTTGGAGATATTAAAGGGAGTGAAGGCGTTTATGGTTTGCAAAGGGCATTTAAAATGGCCGGTGCAAAAACTATTATAATGAGTTTATGGCAAGTGCCGGATAAAGAAACTGTTGAGTTTATGGAGTTGTTTTATGCAAAGCTTTTAAAGCATAAGGATGTTAAAAAAGCTTTTTTTGAAACCCAAAGCTTCATGAGAAATAAATATGACCCATTTTTTTGGGCAGCTTTTGTTTTGTTAGAGTAATTTTCAATATTATTCAATTTTTGAGTTAGCTTTGTATAACTATGCTAACTCGAACTTTTACTTTTTCAAATGAAATTGTTATATCGCAATTTTCTGCCTTTTGTAATCATCATTACTGTAGGGTTCTCTGCGTATGGCAATACTCAAAAAATTGACTCTCTTTTATCTGTTTCGAATTCAAAATCTCATGATACCATCCGAATTAAAGCCCTCCAGGAATTAGGTAATTTATACATAAGGTCTATCCCGGACTCTGCATTCATCTATTTTCAAAAAGCAGCAGAAATATCAGAAGCTTTAATGCAAAATGATAAAGATGTGGCTGTTGGAAAAGCTGCAAAATTTCAATATTCTCTTGCTGTTTATAAACTTGCAACTATTTATTATCATAAAGGCGAACTTAACAAAGCCCTTGAACTTAATAACAAAAGCCTTGATATAAGCGAAGAAATAGATGATAAGCATGGTATGGCAAGTTCACTGAATTTTATTGCCGTTATTTTTTATGTTCAGGGTGAAATTGATAAGGCTTTGGAATATTATAACAGAAGCCTTGAAATGAAAGAAGCTATAGGTGATAAATTGGGCATGGCGAATACTCTTATAAACATTGGACTTGTTCATCGTAATCATGGTAATATCAACAGAGCTCTTGAAAATTTCAATAAAAGTTATAGAATTAATGAAGAACTAGGTGATAAAAGAGGAATGGCAGTATCTCTGAATAGCATTGGCTCGATTTATCATAATCAAAAAGAATATCAAAAAGCTCTTGAGTTTTACAAAAAAGGCCTTGTTATTAACGAAGAAATAGATCATAAACATGCACTCGCTTTGCTATTGAGCAATATAGGCTTAGTTTACCTTGAACTTGGTGATATGCAAAATGCTCTTGACAATTATACCAGATCATTTGAAATTGCTGAACTTATAGGCGATAAGGATATAATAGCAATTTCGCTAAGCAGCCTTGGCGAGATATATTATAAACAGCAGCAATATAAAACTGCACTTAAATTCTTCAATGATGGGTATAAGAAAAACTTGGAAATAGGCAATAAAACTCGCATTTCCACATCTCTTGTTGAATTAGGTATGACTTATTTGAAGCTAAATAATATTGCAAAAGCTCTTGAATTTGCTCAGCAGGGTTACAAAGTAAGTAAGGAACTAAATTTTGTTGAAAGTATCGAAAAGGCTGCCGCATTGCTGAAAGATATTTATGAAAAACAGGGAGATTACAAAACGGCATTCAAGTATTATCAAGAGGAAATGTTAATGAAAGACAGCATCCTTAACGAAGAAAACCTCAGAAGTACGCTTAGGCAGCAAGCAAGGTTTGAGTATGAAATTAAAGCAATTTCCGATAGTATTCAAATGGTGGAGGAGAAAAAGGTTAGTGAAGCAAAACTGCTTGCCAGAGATGAGCAATTAAAAAGATCAAACCTCCAAAAAATTGTATTGGCTGCCGGTATTGTTATCGCGTTAATGTTTTCTCTCGTGATGTATAGAAATTATAAAGTTAAGAAGGAAGCCAATGTTTTATTGGCCGAGCAATTTGCTGAAATAAACCAGAAAAACGAAGAAATTACATCTCAAAGAGATGAAATCGAAACTCAACGCGATATATTGATAAAACAGAAAACATTTATCGAAAACCAAAACAAAGCCATTACCGACAGTATTAATTATGCAAAGCGTATTCAGCAAGCTTTATTGCCTGATTTATCTGTACTTACAGATCTGTCATTTGATAATCCGGGCATTTCCGACAGCTTCATCCTTTTTAAACCTAAGGAGATAGTTTCTGGAGATTTTTATTGGGCTAATCGAATTAATAATCACTTAATTGTTGCCCTAGCCGATTGCACCGGACATGGTGTTCCGGGTGGCTTTATGAGTATGATGGGAATGTCGTTCCTTAATGAAATTGTTAATAAGCAGGAGTCGTTCGTTGCATCCGAAATACTAAATATTTTGAGGGATCATGTTAGTGATGCACTTAAACAGGCAGGAAAGAAAGATGAATTCGATACTCCCATTTTGGATGGAATCAACATTGTATTGGTAGTTATTGATGTTGATAACTTAGAATTACAATACTCCGGATCATATAACCCACTTTGGATGATCAGAAATAGCGAGTTAAGCATTTTTAAAACTGACCTCACTACTATCGGTATTCTTGGTAAAAACAAGGGTAGTTTTACAAATCATCAGATTAAATTGCAAAGGGGAGATACGTTCTATATGTTCTCTGATGGTTATATAGATCAGTTTGATGAAGAAGGAAATCAGAGATTCAAATATTCCAGATTTAAACAACTTCTACTTTCTATCCACTCTAAACCACTTTACGAGCAAAGGCAATTGCTTGAAGAAACATTCTACTCATGGAAAGGAAACAATGATCAAATCGATGATGTCACAATTTTAGGTTTCAAAATATAAAACCTCAACCTTAGCATAATATGAAAAAAATATTTTATCTATTTTGCCTGATACAAGTGCTTTGCATCTCAGAACTTTATTCCCAGCCTAACTTACCTCCTAAGGTTGCCGATTCATTATGGGGTATATGGTCGAATCCTGAAAAACCTGCGCTTGATAGATCAAAAGCATTAAACGACTACGCATGGTCTGGTTATTTGCGGACTAAACCTGATACTGCTTTTTATTATGGAAATATTCAATATGAATTTGCAAAAAATGCCGGATTGAAAGATCAGGAAGCGGTAGCATTAACATTGATGGGAAATACATGGTTTATGAGAGGAAACTATGATGAATCATTGTTATATTCTAAAAGAGCATTGTTATTATTCGAAGAAATTGATAGCAAAAGACAAATCGCTATGGCATGTGGCAATATCGGCAGTTTATACACAAGTAAAGGTGAATATGCTATGGGATTGGAATATTATAATCGAGCAATGAAATTGTTTCAGGAGATTGAATCTTTGCAAGGAATAGCGCAGGCCTATAATAATATAGGATTGATATACTATTATCAAGACAACAATAATGAAGCAATTGATTATTTTACAAAAAGCCTTGAGTTGAAAGAGAAATTTGGAGATAAAAGAAGTATTGGACACACTCTTGGTAACTTTGGAATAACTTATGCCAGAATGGCAGAATTTGAAAAAGCAATTGAGTATAATGAGAAATGCTTGGCAATTCAAGAAAAACTAGGTGATAAATTTGGAATGGCCAATTCATACGACAATATTGGAATGGTATACGGACTGATGGGGAACTACTCAGAAGCTGAAGTCTTTTTTCTTAAAGGAAAAGAAATGAGGGAGCTGGTTGGTGACAAAAGGGGCGTAGTTCAGTCTCTAAATAATATTGCAGCCAATCATACTAAATTAAATGATGTTGATAAGATGATAGAAATAGCAGATGAAGCATATTCTCTTGCTAAAGAGGTTGGAATTCCAAGGCTGATTAAAGAAGCTGCTAAATTCAAGTATATGTATTTCGTAGTCAATAAAGACCTGCAAAATGCCTATAATTTTCTTAATGAAATTAAAGAGATTGGCGAATTTGAAATGAAAACAAATTACTTCAGTCTAACTGAAAGAGAAAAAGAAATCTATTTTGCAAAAATCGAAATTGATTTTTCACTGTTTTTTGATTTTATAGCTTCCTTCCCTGAAAAATACTCGGAATCCATTGGAACGGCATATAATATAGCAATTACCAATAAAGGCTTATTGCTGAAGTCGTCAACTGCAATGAGGCAAAATATTATTAACAGCGGCGATTCATTATTAATTAAAGATTATGAGAATTGGTTGGAATTGAAAAAGAATATCGCTAAAATGTTTGAAGCAGGGCAGGATACTAAAGAGTATGAGTTTGCGGCAAACGAACTCGAAAGAGAACTTGTGAAAAAGTCTACCTTGTTTAGCGATTATGAAAAGTTCAGGAATGTTAAATGGGAGGATATTAAAGCCGGTTTGAAAAAAGGGGAGGCAGCTGTTGAATTTGTTCACTATCACGGAATTATTGATTCTCTTGATAATGTTTATTACATCGCTTTTCTTGTTACTCATAAAAGCAAAAAACCTATAATGATAAAATTATGTTCTGAAAAAGAACTTCAAGATATCTTAGGTGTAATGCAGGATAATGATTTGGATTTTGTTAATGCTGTTTATGGAGGTCTTGAAAACACATCAACCGAATTGTATCAGAAAATATGGAAGCCTCTTGAGAAACATTTGAAAGGCATTAAAAAGGTTTATTATTCTCCATCAGGATTGCTGCATAAAGTTTCTTTTGCTGCATTGGGTAAACGAAAAAATGTATTTTTATGCGACGATTATAGTCTTTTTCAAATGTCCAGCACCGGTAATTTAGCTATGAAATCCAATGTCGAGTTAGGGAGAAATGATAATTTCCTTATTCTTGGAGGTGTTCAGTATAATACCGAATTTACAAATAATGAAATTTGGAACTATTTGCCGGGTACAGAAAAAGAAGCAAATGTTATTAAAACAAAGCTGGCTAATGATGGATACAATGTAAGCTCTCTAATTGCTGAAAATGCCAGTGAAGAAAATGTCAAAATCAAAGCTGATAACTATTCTGTTTTGCATATTTCTACTCACGGGTTTTTCTTCCCTGACCCTGAAAAAGCTGAAGCAGAAAGAGCAAAGTCTGTCACAAAAGGTGAGGTGGAATTCAGAGGTGTAGATTTACGCCAGGCAAACTATGCAAACTGGAGTTTTGTTAATAATAAGAATCCTCTTATGAGGTCAGGATTAGTACTCGCAGGTGGAAATGACGTCTGGGAAAGGAAAACAGCAATTGAAGGCGAAGATGGCATTCTTACAGCAAATGAAGTTTCTGTGTTAAATCTTCCAAAAACAAAACTTGTGGTTCTTTCTGCATGTGAAACCGGACTTGGGGATATTAAAGGAAGTGAAGGCGTATTTGGGCTGCAACGGGCATTTAAAATTGCGGGTGTTCATAATATTATTATGAGTCTATGGCAGGTGCCTGATAAGGAAACTGTTGAGTTTATGGAGCTGTTTTATGATGATTTAATTAAATCCGGAAATGTAAATCAAGCGTTCTTTAATGCTCAAAAATTTATGCGCTCTAAATATGACCCTTTCTATTGGGCTGCTTTTGTTTTAATTGAGTGAGAAATCTTTTTAGTAGTATATCAACCTCCGGCTTTTTTTGCCTTGTAGCCCTTGCTGAGCAAGTATTCAAGGGCTTTGTCTCTTTTGTCACCTTGTAATATTATCTCTCCGTCTTTCACAGAGCCGCCTACTCCGCATTTAACTTTTAACTCTTTGCCCAATATTTCTAAGTCTTCTTCACTACCAATGAAATTTGCTACGACTGTGGCAATTTCCCCCCCTCTTCCTTTTTTGCTAATCATAATTCTTAAGTCTTGCTGGTTGGGCGGTAGTGTGGCTTTTTGTTCTGTATCTATATCAAAACTAACTTCTTTGTTAGTTGAGTAAACTATATTATGTATTGTGTTTTGCTTGTCTTTTTTCATTTTTTTCAATTCTAAGTACTTCTTTCAAAGATATCTCGTCATTCGTTGCGAAATTAGAAAAAAATTACCAATACCCAATATCATAAACTTTCTACTAATTTCCTACCTTTGCGTGTGTTAATAATTTTTCATTTATGAGTTTCATTTACCCTTGGTTTCTTTTAGCAGCAATTTCTATATCAATCCCAATTCTCATTCATCTTTTTCACTTTAGGAGGTATAAGAAGATTTATTTTTCAAATACAAAATTTCTTGAACAAATAACCGACGAAACTGAGAAACAGTCCAAATTAAAACATCTTCTAGTTCTTATTAGTAGAATTTTGGCTATTTGCTGCCTCGTTATGGCTTTTTCAAGGCCATTCATCCCTGTTGCCGACTCTGTTATGAGCCTTGAAGGAAACGCAGTATGTGTGTTTATTGATAATTCTTTCAGCATGGAAGATGAATCTGTTAAGGGAAATATGTTAGACCTTGCAAAAGAAAAAGCCAGAGAGCTTGTGAATGCTTATGATTATACTGACGAATTTATGCTGCTTACTAATGATTTTGAAGGCAAACATCAACGATTTGTTAGTAAGGATGAGTTTATTTCAATGCTTAATGAAGTTAAAATTAGCCCTTGGGTGAGGTCTATCTCTGAAATTACTCTTAGGCAAAATGAGTTGTTTCAAAATTCTTCAATGACTAACAATATTGCATATATAATAAGCGATTATCAAAAGAATATAAGCGATATTGAAAATATCGAACCATTCCACTTCGACAAATTATTGCTAATTCCGGTGCAGGCAAATGAGGTTGATAATTTGTATATTGACAGCGTATGGACAGATAGCCCTATTAGGCTTTTTAATCAGACTGCAACAATTAATGTCAGAATAAAAAATGCTTCTTCTAATTTCTACGAAAATCAACCTCTGAGATTATTTGTAAACAATGCTCAAAGGGGTGTGGCAACTTTTGATATTGCGCCTTCTTCAAATAGTATTGTATCCCTTACCATTACTGTTGACAAACCGGATTTTATTGAGGGATATGTCGAAATTTCCGACTTTCCTATAACCTTTGATAATAATTTCTTTTTTAGCTTTAAAGTTACATCTGATATCAATGTATTGGAAATATACCAGGATTTGCCGGATAGGTTTTTAAATGCTTTGTTCTCTAATGATTCTTTGTTTTATTTTAGAAAATCATCTGTTAGAAATGTTGATTATTCTGAATTTTCTGCTAAATCTCTTATAATTCTCAATGGACTGAAATCTATTGGTGGCGGATTGGCTATTGAACTTAAAAGGTATGTCGAAAATGGAGGTAATATTCTCGTTTTTCCGGGAAATGAAATAGAAATGGAGTCGTATCAGGATTTTCTCGAAGCTCTTAATGTAAACTATTATACAAAACTTGATGAAAATCGTGTAAATGTATCTGTAATTAATGTTCAGCATAATATTTACAAAGATGTTTTTGATAAAATACCTGATAATATAAATCTTCCTGTTGCCGATAAACATTATGTCTTGTCTCGGCTTATGAGAATTAGAGGCGAAGATATACTCATTCTGAGAAATGGAAATAGCTTACTATCGTCGTTTGCTGTGAATAAAGGTAATATTTTCCTTTCCGCTGTGGGGCTTTTAGAAAGCTTTAGCAATTTCCCTCGGCATTCTGTTTTCGTGCCCACTGTTTATAATATTGCCTTGCAAAGCGGAAGGTTGCAACCTCTTTATTACATAATTGGCGAAGAAAAGCCTATCGTTGTCAGGAATTATTCTTATAGACCCGATGAGGTTTTTAGAATTTCAGGTAATGATTTTGAGATTATTCCTTTGCAAAGAACCACCGGAAATGTAATTAACCTATACCAATACACGCAAATTCAACAGTCGGGAAATTATTCTCTAATTGCAAATAATAATCTAGTTGATAGGCTGTCTTTCAACTACGACAGAAGGGAGTCTGAAACTTTTTTTATGTCGATTTCAGAAATACGCAGTGCTATTGATGAGGCGGCTGTGGAAAACATTTATTTATTAGATTCTTATGAAATAAGTGTTGATAAATTTGTTACTCAAATGCAGACCGGCAAACAGCTTTGGGCGTTGTTCCTTCTATTGGCATTGGGTTTTCTTTTGGCAGAGGTCCTTTTGCTGAGATTCTTAAAATAATACTTAATATGCTCATAACTTCTATAAATTACTTTAATTGTGATTGTGATAATTTTTTAAATTTGCACCTCTGCTAAATCATTGGTGTATTGTTACTGCAATTGTCTGTTTGCTATACAAACAGTATCTAACACTTAATTTGCTTTTTGTATAAAAAGTCTTGAATTCTGGTAATAGTGACAAAACACACTGAAATAGATAGTTTATGATCAGGATATATATATAATGGACGAAAATACAGTAGATAAAGAAAACGAGGAAGAGTTTGCTGAAGAATCTGAAAATAATGATTCATTAGAAAGCAATGATGAACTATCATCAGACAATAAAACGTCTGAGATAGGAAAAGCTACGCTGCTTTCAGGGATGTATCAGGATTGGTTTTTGGATTATGCTTCTTATGTGATTCTTGAAAGGGCGGTGCCCGAAATGCGCGACGGACTTAAGCCTGTGCAAAGAAGAATTCTTCATTCAATGAAAGACTTGGATGATGGTCGTTATAATAAAGTTGCAAATATCATAGGTCATACTATGAAATACCACCCTCACGGTGATGCATCAATAGGTGATGCTCTTGTGCAACTTGGACAAAAAGAACTTCTTATCGATACTCAGGGAAACTGGGGTAATACATACACCGGTGATAGCGCCGCTGCTCCAAGGTATATTGAAGCTAGGCTTTCTAAATTTGCTCTGGAGGTTGTTTTTAATCCTAAAACCACTGTTTGGAAAAACTCTTACGACGGAAGAAATAAAGAGCCTGTTACTCTGCCTGTTAAGTTTCCTTTGCTTCTTGCTCAGGGTGTTGAAGGTATCGCAGTGGGTTTGGCCTCAAAAATCCTTCCGCACAATTTTATTGAGCTTATTGATGCTTCTATTAATATTCTAAAAGGTGAAAAACCTAATATTTATCCGGATTTTTTAACTGGTGGATTTGCCGACTTCTCTAAGTATAACGGTGGTCAAAGAGGAGGAAGGGTTAGGGTTAGAGCCAAAATTTCTCAAATAGATAAGAAAACTCTTGTTATTTCTGAATTGCCTTTTGGAAGCACTACAACTTCTCTTATAGATAGTATTATTAATGCTAATGATAAAGGCAAAATAAAGATTAGGAAAATTGATGATAACACAAGTAGTAAAGTTGAAATACTTGTGCATCTTGTTCCGGGTATATCTCCTGACCAAACTATTGACGCGCTTTATGCTTTCACCGATTGTGAAATCAGCATAGCTACTAACTGCTGTGTTATTGAAGGTAGTAAACCTAGGTTTGTTGATGTAAATGAAATGCTGATGATCTCAACTGATCATACGGTTGAACTTCTCAATAAAGAACTTGAAATTGAAAAATTTGAACTTCTCGAACAGCTTCTTTATTCTAGCTTGGAAAAAATATTTATTGAAAACAGAATCTATCGCAAAATTGAAAATTGCGAAACTTGGGAGGCTGTTTTAAGCACTATTGATAAAGGATTAGATCCTTTTAAAGATCAATTTTATAGGGAAATTACTCAGGATGATATTCTCAGACTTACTGAAATTAAAATTAAAAGAATTTCAAAATTCGATAGCTTTAAGGCTGATGAGATTATTAAAAATCTAAACGATAAACTCGAAAAAGTTAATTATAACCTCGCTCATCTTATTGAATATGCAATTAAATATTTCGAGCATATTAAAGATAAATATGGCAAGGGTAGGGAGAGAAAAACTGAAATTAGATTTTTCGATACAATCGAAGCTCAGAGGGTCGCTGTTTCAAATGTTAAACTTTATGTTAACAGGGAAGAGGGTTTTGCCGGAACTTCTCTGCGAAAAGACGAATTTGTTTGCGATTGCTCCGACCTCGATGATATTATTGTTTTTAAAGAGGATGGAACTTTTGTAGTTACTAAGGTTGCAGATAAATCATTTGTTGGTAAGAATATTATTCATATTGATGTTTTTGAGAAAAATGACGATAGAACAATTTACAATATGATATATTCAGACGGGCCTCGAGGGGCTGCTTATATGAAGCGATTTCCAGTTAAGGGTATCACGCGTGATAAGGAGTATGACCTCACTAAAGGAACAACTGGCTCTAAAGTGAATTATTTTACAGCCAACAAAAATGGTGAAGCTGAAGTTGTAACAGTTTATTTAAGGCATAAGCCTAAATTGAAAAAGCCTGTCTTTGATTTTGATTTCAGCGAATTGGCAATTAAGGGAAGAAGCGCAACCGGAAATTTACTTACCAAGCATCAGATAAGAAAGGTAGTTCTTAAAGATCAAGGAGTCTCAACTCTTAGTGCACTGAATATTTGGTTCGATGATACTGTTTTAAGATTAAATACCGATAAGAGAGGTAAATTTCTTGGTGCATTTAAAGACCACGATAAGCTTATTGCATTATTCCCATCCGGAACTTATAAAATAACAAATTTCGATATCTCAAATCGTTTTGATGAACCTCCCGTTATTATTGAAAAATTTAATCCTGAAAAGGTTTATTCAGCAGTTTATATTGATGGTGAAACCCGTCAATGCTTTATTAAGAGATTTCCTGCTGAAGAATCGGATAAGATTATTTCATTTATAGGCGATTTCCCTGATAATAAATTACTTGGACTAACCGGTGATAAATCTCCTCAGGTTAAGCTTAATCTTGTGCCTCAAGGTAAGCAGAAAAAAACAGAGGAGATTGTTGGTATAGCAGAATTTATTGGTGTTAAAAGTTATAAAGCAAAGGGGAAAAGGGCTTCCGGCTATGATGTAGAGTCAATGGAATGGTTAGAACCTCTGGAACAGGAAGAAGAAGTTATTGCTCCTGAGCATGTTTTAGCTGATTCTGAAAGTATTGAAAACAAGCAGGGACCAGAGCCTGATAATACGCATGTTTCAGGAGAGGCAAAGCAAATTACCCTGGATCTGGATATTGATTAGTATTGTTTCTAAACAAAATTGTTTTTTTTTGGTTGTAAAGTTTAAACATAAAAATTATTGTTGAATATGAAAGATGTTAAAGTTTCCGATACTCAAGTTCTTGATATAACAAATGATGTTAAATGGATTGGTGTTCTTGATTATGATATTGTAACTTTTGATGTAGTTATGACTACTGAATACGGCACTACATATAATTCATACTTTATAAATGCCAATAAAAAAGCAATTGTTGAAACAACAAAAGTTAAGTTTTGGGATACTTATCTTGAAAAAATTAGAAAAGTTTGTGATCCTGCAGAGATTGAATACATTATTTTAAACCATACTGAACCTGATCATAGCGGAAATCTTGGTAATCTTCTTAATGTTGCTACTAAAGCAAAAGTTGTTGGCTCAAGGCTTGCTATCAGTTATCTTCAAGATCAGCTTGGTAGAGGATTTGATCATATTGTTGCTAAAGATGGGGATGTGCTCGACCTTGGAAACAAAACTCTGAAGTTTATCTCAGCTCCTAATCTGCATTGGCCTGATAGTATGTACACTTATCTCGAAGAAGATAAATTGCTTTTTACGTGCGACTCATTTGGAAGTCATTATTGTAATCATAAAATGTACGATAATCAGGTTGGCGATTTTAATGATGCTTTTAAATATTATTTCGATGTTATTTTAAAGCCTTTTAGTAAGTTTATGCTTAAAGCCATCGAAAAGATCAGACCGCTGGAGATAAACGCTATTCTTACCGGTCATGGCCCTTTGTTAACCGATAATTGGAAAAAATGGGTAGATCTTTCTGAACAATACTCTAAAGAAGCAATTGATGCTCCTCAGGTAAACAGAGTTTTTATTCCTTATGTTTCTGCTTATGGAAATTCAGGATTAATGGCGGAGAAAATTGCCGAGGGTGTTAAGCTTGCAGGGAATTTTGAGGTAGAGGTTGCTGATATTGAAACAATGCCTTTGGGCGATTTAGATGAAAGACTAACAAAAAGCCAAGCTATTATTGTAGGTTGCCCAACAATTAATCAAAATATTCTTCTACCTGTTTATAGAATGTTTGCTCTTATGAGCCCGCTAAGAGACAAAGGAAAGATTGGTGGTGCATTTGGTTCATACGGCTGGAGCGGGGAAGCTGCAAAAAATATTCGCACTAATTTGGAAAATCTTAAATTGAACTTTGTTGGAGAAGGAGTTTTTTGTAAATTCACACCTCACAATGAAGATTTTCATAATTGTATTGAATATGGTAAAAAGATTGGCGCTGAGTTGAATTCTTCATTGATTTAATTATCGACTTTCTTATGACCGATTTTTTTTGATATGAGTTTTAAAAAGTATTTAGCTGTTGTTGTCCTTTTGGTGATGATCATATTTTCATCATGTATTAGAGATATACAAACTGCAAGAAAATACGTTATTGATAAGCCTTTTAAACCTGTAATCATTCTTCCTCCTGCAAATATCATCAAAAGTACCTATCCATACAATCCTGATACAGCTACTGAAAAACCGGAGAAACTTGATATTACTAAAAGTTTATTTTTAAACAGTATTGATGATGAAGCAGTAATTAATTCATTTATTAATTCACTTCAGGCTAGGCTTACCAGATATGGCTACAGCGTTTATGGCCCGGGAGATATGGCCGAATTTATTAGCAAAGGACAAAAAGTATTTGTTTTTAGTGTCGCCCAACTAGAATTAATGGAATATCCCGATACCCTTAGACCTAACTATGTTTATAATAATGTATATTACGAACAGGCTATAAAAATCAATACTCTTGTCCAAAATACATGGTTCGAGTTTTCAGAACTAAATCACCCCGATAGACCGATAAATGTTCTGTTTAGCATGCAGCACACTTCCGACTTTATAGATGGCGAATATAAGTATGATTGGGCTAGGGGAGGTGTTGTTTATGAATATACGCCTTTCCGACTTACTGAAGCAGACGTTCAAAGATTAAATGAGTTCTCAGGTCAGCAATCTGCTCAGTATATTTACGATTTCCTTATGAATGTTCATGTATCTGATAAAATATCAAAACCTTTTAATGTTAATAATTACCTTATGCTCGACCGTGAACGTAGGATAATAAGAAGGGCTAACGACGACGAAAGGTTTTTTATTATTAAATTGCAAGATTAGGATGATTTCCCCACTGTTTAACCCTATTCTTATGCCTTTTATTATAGCTATGTTTTTAGCTATAACAATGGGTGGAAGTGGCACAGGGCCTTCTTTTTCAGCTGCCTACGGCGCAAATGTTATTAGGAAAAGTGTTATTCCTGGTTTGTTTGGTATTATGGTCTTCTTGGGTGCTTTTGTTGCAGGCAAAGGCACGGCATCTACAATAGGAAAAGAGCTGCTCGATCCTCAAATGATGACCATAACAATTGTTTCAATTATTTTATTTGCTGTTGCAATATCTTTGTTAATAGCTAATCTAGCCGGTATCCCGCAGTCAACCAGTCAATCAACCGTTATGGCAGTGTCGGCTGTGGCTATATATTACAATGAATTTAATTCTAGCAAACTGTTTGTAGAGATTATTCCTTCATGGTTTATACTGCCTGTGGTTGCTTTTTTTATCAGCTTGTTTATTGGTAAGTACATTTATAGACCTATGCGTAAGCGTGGACTTACTATGCCAAGGGCTCAGAATGAAAACCTTAAGCCGGTGTGGGATGTCTTACTTGTGCTTATGTCTTGCTATGTAGCTTTTTCAATTGGTTCCAATAATGTTGCCAATGCTTCAGGTCCTATTGCATCTATGACAGCAAATGAACTTAACTTACCTTCTAATGACAATTTTATCATTATAATGATTCTTTCTACTTTAATTATTGCCCCAAGTTTTGGAATCGGCAGTTCAATATTCGGACATAAAATTGTTAAAAATACTGGTAAAGAAATTGTTTTGTTTGGAAAGTTTGAGGCTGTAATTATAGCCTTTGTATCTGCTTCTTTACTTCTTCTAGCTTCGGTAACTAAAGGCATTCCTACATCCTTAGTTCAATTAAATGTTGCAGCTATTTTGGGTATTGGAGTCGCAAAATTGGGCATTAAGTCTGTTTTTACAAAAATTGAAGTAAAGCGTTTTTTCTATATGTGGCTTATTGCTCCTGTAATTGCTTTTCTACTCACTCTAGTTCTAATTTGGCTTGTAGATATTTATAATTTTAGCTTCTAAGCTTTAGTGTCATTGTATCTTGTAAAAGGACTTACGTTTTGAGACGCGAAGTTATTATCTAAATATTTTAAATATCCTGTAACAGCAATCATTGCAGCATTATCTGTGCAATATTCAAACTTAGGAATAAATACTTTCCATCCTGAAACATCTGCCTCTCTCAGCATAGCATTTCTTAACCCTGAATTTGCACTTACACCCCCGGCAATAGCAACCTGATTTATGCCTGTTTCCAAAGAGGCTTTACGTAATTTACTCATTAGTATCTCTACAATTGTGTGCTGTATAGAAGCGCAAAGGTCTGCTTTGTTTTTTTCTATGAAATCAGGGTCTATCTTAAGATTATCTCTTAGGAAATATAAAAAAGAAGTTTTTAATCCGCTAAAACTAAAATCTAATCCGGAAATATTAGGATGTGGAAATTTGAATGCACTACTGTTGCCTTCCTTTGAGTATTTATCTACAAGTGGACCTCCGGGATAAGGTAATCCCATTATTTTTGCAGCTTTATCAAAGGCCTCTCCGGCAGCATCATCTATGGTGTTGCCTATCAACTCCATCTCAAAATAATTCTTTATTAACATTATCTGAGTGTGTCCCCCGGAAACTGTTAAACACAAAAATGGAAACTCAGGAAAATCTTTCTCTGAATCGTCTTCTATAAAATGAGCTAATATGTGAGCGTGCATATGGTTTACTTCAATTAGAGGTATTCCTAATGCCAGCGAAAATGATTTGGCAAATGATGCCCCTACTAATAACGAGCCTAATAATCCGGGACCATTAGTAAATGCAACAGCATGTAATTGATTTTTACTTATATTTGCAATGCTTAATACCTTGTCTATTACAGGAATTATGTTTTGTTGATGGGCCCTTGATGCTAACTCTGGCACAACCCCTCCGAAATCTTTGTGGATTTGCTGATTAGCTGTAACATTGGCAAGAATTTTGCGTTTATTTAAAATAGCTGCGGATGTGTCGTCACATGAAGATTCAATCCCTAATATGTAAATACTCATTTCGTCTGAAAAGCTTTTAGAAACCGTTATTTAAAGAAACAAAAGTATAAAAAAAAATACTAAAATATCGTTAATTACTGCCGCGGTATTATTCCTAATTCCGCTTTCTCTTTATTTTACTCTTAGAAGCCCCAGAGTACAAGCTTGGTTGGTTGATAAAGTCGTTTCATATATCTCAGATGAATTAGAAACCGAAATAAAACTCGGAGGTATTAACATAAATATATATCTAGATATAATACTCGAGGATGTGACAATTTATGACCGCAAAGGAGCTGAACTGCTTAATACTTCACGTATGGTTTTCGATATGAAAGATATTTCTTTCCGAAACAAAAAAATGCAGGTCGATAAACTTCTTTTTGATAAGACTTTCCTTAATGTGATTAGATATGAAGATGAAAATGTTTTTAACTTTCAGTTTCTAGCCGATTACTTCTCTTCTGATGAACCTAAAGATACTTTAGACTTTGAGTTTAACTGGAAAGTTGTTGTTAAGACTTTTGAGTTTAGGAAATCTGGATTCGTTTTTGACGATCGTCATGGTAAGATTGTTATTCCGGCATTAGAAACCTCTACTCTTGATATTTCGGACTTTAACTTACTTTTCTCTGATATTACATATAACAATGATACTATCTCGGTGAACCTTCAGCATTTTTCTTTTTTTGAACAAGGAGGGTTTACTCTTAATAATTTCTCAGGATTAATTAATGCCAGTCTTTCTCATATTAAAGTGGAAAATTTGGAGTTAATTACGCCCAATTCTGATGTTTTAATGAATGCATCTTTATCTTTCGCTGATTTGTCATCTTTTAGTGATTTTATTAATGAGGTTAGTTTCAATATCAATCTACAACCTTCCAAGGTTAATCTTTCTGATGTTGCCTACTTTGTTGATACATTCAAAGATATAAAAGATGTTGTACTTATTGAAGGTGCTTTTGCAGGAAAGATTTCACGTCTAAGAGCCAGAGATGTATCTATGAAACTTGGCAAAGGAACTGTTTTTTCAGGTAGTTTTAACTTCAATGGGCTTCCGTATATTGAGGAAACCTTCATGAATCTTTCTATTAAAGAATTTAAATCCAATGTCGCAGATATTAAGAAATATTATATCCCACTTACTAAGGATAAGCCTGAATTAGTGCTCCCCTCAAATGTTGATTATTTAGGCAATATAGATTTGGCAGGCAGTTTTACGGGTTTTATTAATGATTTTGTTGCATTTGGCAAATTGAAAACTGATGTCGGAAGTCTGTCTTCTGATATAGTTATTAAGTCAATGCCGGGAAAACGTAAGATTGCATATAATGGTAAGCTTAATGGTACAGATCTTAATATTGGTAAAATTTTGGAGAGGGAAGACGAATTAGGAATGTTAACTTTTACCTCTACTCTTAAAGGGAGTGGAGTTGAATTGAATAATATTGATGTTGAAATGAATGGTAATCTGGTATCTCTAGGGTTGCTCGGATATGATTATAATAATATTGCCCTTCTTGGAAATCTTAATAATAGAAAGTTTAATGGGGCTGTATTGATTAATGACGATAATATAAAACTTGGTTTTAATGGTTTAATTGATTTTCAGGATTCAATTCAGCATTTTGATTTTAACCTTGACCTCGAGAAGGCCAATCTCACTAAACTTAATGTCTATCAACGTGATCCTGAGTCTGAATCTCTTTTTTCAACTATGATTAATATGAAGTTTAGCTTCTCTGATATGGAAAATGGGGAGGGTGAAGTTTTTATATCAAATGCTAATTATAAAGAAATAAATATTGATTCATTATTTGTTAACAATGAAATCAATATAAAATCTGCTGCTATTACTAGCAAAAACAATAGTGATAAGTCAAGAACAATTGATTTTGATTCTGATATTTTATCAGCAGGAATTAGTGGCACATTCGCTTTTGCAGATATTGTTCCTGCAGTTAAGGATTTTGTTAAAGGATATATGCCGGCTTGGTTTGATAAGAATATTTCAGCAAATATCCCCAATGGCAATGGTTCTAAAAATGGCAAGTCCAATGAAAGGCCTAAACAGAATATTGATTTCAATGTTGATGTGAAAAATATTGCTGAAATTCTGAATGTATTTGCTCCGAAAATATTTATTGCTCCCGGCACACAACTAAATGGTAGCTTTGATGATGCAAAAAATGACTTTATACTTTCGGGTAGCGCCTCAAATATTGTAGTTTTTGGAAATGTTGTTAGGAATTGGAAGGTGTCATCAGGCAAGTTTAATAATGTTTTTGGATTTGAGTTTTCAGGTGAAAAAATATTGCTTACTGATAGCATTTGGATTGATAATTTTGTGATGCAAGGGAATATCAGGTCTGATACCTTAACGTATAGTTTTAATTGGGATAATAAGAGATTTCAGCATAAAACTTTTGGAAACATTAATGGCATAATGGCCTTCGATAGAATTGATAAATTCGATTTGAAGTTTTTTCCTTCTCAGTTTATTGTTAATGACTCGATTTGGCTAATTAGTGATAATAACTACATTTCTGTTGATAGTTCTGAATTTGTGGTTAATAATTTCAAAGTTTATAAGGGCAATGAGTTTGTGAGTATTGAGGGTGTTGTTAGTCAGAATCCTGATAAAAAGCTGGTTCTTTCTTTTAATAGATTTGATATCTATAATTTGGAAGTTTTGTTTAGAAATGCTCAGGTTGATTTTGACGGATTTATTAGCGGCAAGTTTATTCTTAATGATATTTATGGGAAATTAGGTGTAGAGGCTGATGTTGAAATTGCTAAATTCGGTTTTAACAACGACCATCTTGGAGATCTGCTGCTTAAAAGTATTTGGGACCCTGATAATAAAGCCTTCTCTGTTAATATGGAAGTTGTATATCATGGCAATGTTGGTTCTAATAAGCCTGTTATTGTTAAAGGATACGTCTACCCTGAAGCTGAGAAGGATAATTTTGATTTAAATATTAAAGTTCTAAATTTAAGGCTCTCAATTTTCGAGAGATATCTGAGGGGCTTTGCTAGTAGCTTCAGAGGTATGGCAACCGGCGATGTTAAGTTAAGAGGCCCTCTTGCCAAGCCTGAACTAAGCGGTAATGTTAAGCTAATGAGAACTGCTCTTAGAGTAGATTATCTTAACGTCCCTTATTCGTTTACTCATGACCTTGAAATAGGTCCCAAACATTTCAAATTTGAGGATATTCAAATTTTTGATACAATTGGTAACTCAGGCTTAGCGAGTGGAATTATCAAACACAATAATTTCGCAGAATTTGAATTAGATGTTTCTATCCGCCCTGATAGAATGATACTGCTTAATACCAGAAGCAATGCCGATGAAATGTTTTACGGTAGAGCATTTGCTACGGGTATTGCGCATATTTATGGACCGGTAAATGATATTAAGTTCAATATATCAGCCAGAACAAACAGAGGTACTCAGCTTTTCCTTCCTGTCGATTACACTGGCGAAGTAAAGGAAAATAAATTCATTACTTTCATAAATAGAGATACAACTCTTACTGTGACTTCTGCTCAGGTTTTTAAAGCCCCCGCAGGTATTACTCTTAACTTTGATCTGGATGTTACTCCTGATGCTGAAATTCAGATAATTTTTGATTCTCAAATCGGTGATATTATTAGAGCTAGAGGAAGTGGCAACATCAATATGGCAATTAATGCACAGGGCGAATTTGCTATGTATGGCGATTATACCATACAGGAAGGAGATTATTTATTTACTCTGCAGAATCTCATTAATAAAAGGTTTAGAATAGAGCAGGGGGGCACAATCCGTTGGGCAGGTGATCCGTTTGATGCTGATATTAATTTAAAAACTGTTTATCGCTTGCGTACATCTCTCTACGATCTTATGATGGCTGTCGACTCATCGGATATTTATAGGAAAAGAGTGCCGGTTGAAGTAGCTCTTGGTATTGGGCAAACTTTATTTAACCCTTCTATAGAATTTGATATTGGCTTACCTGGCAGCGATGAAGCTACTAAAGAAGCTGTGGAAAGACTTATTTCCACAGAACAGGAAATGAACCGACAAGTTTTCTCACTTCTTGTACTTAATCGATTTCTTCCAATAGAGGAATTTCAGTATACTTCTCTTGGATTTGGAGTTGGAACAACTTCATCCGAGTTATTATCTAATCAGCTTAGCAACTGGCTTTCTCAAATTAGTTCAGAGGTTGATATTGGATTTAATTACAGACCCGGTGATGAAATTAGTGCACAGGAGTTTGAAATGGCTCTTTCTACTCAGTTGTTCGACGATAGAGTGCTTATTGATGGTAATTTTGGCGTGGCAGGAGATAATCAATCTTCAGGGCAAAATCAGAGAACAAGTAATATTATTGGAGATGTGAATGTTGAAGTTAAGGTAACACCTGAAGGAAAATTCAGAGTTAAAGCATTTAATAGGAGTAATTCGTCTGATGTGCTAAACCAAAACGCACCATATACTCAAGGAGTTGGTGTATTCTATAGAAAGGAATTTGATAGTTTTAGCGAATTGTTTAAAAGATCAAGAAAAAGTAAAGTTGCAGAAATTAAAGATATCGAAGAAGTAATTGAGAACGGAGAATAGTAAACAGATTAATCCTATTTATAAAAACTTTTTGTTTAAGAACAAATAATTACTATTTTTGCACTCCAAAATAATGGCTCCGTAGCTTAATTGAATAGAGCATCTGACTACGGATCAGAAGGTTTCAGGTTTGAGTCCTGACGGAGTCACTAGATAAACAGCCACTTGCAGAGATTGCGTAAGTGGCTGTTTTATTAATTCCAATATGAGTTAAATTCCCGAAAAGAAACTTTTGTTTTTCTAATTCCAAGTAATAGAAAACTCGGTATAAGTGTGTCCTCTCACTAATGATTTGGGAATGTTGATTTTTACATCCTTACATCCTGACAATTCCAATGCTTTTTCCATCCAACCAACTAGTCGTTGGTCTACAACATCATTTGGTACAGGGAATTTTATTAAATGTAATGTTACGTGGTTTTTGCCGCGGCTAATAACTTTTAACTCAGAAGGTTCGTAATAGGTTTGCATAACTCTGCCGGCTCGATCAATAATATGTCCGGGAGAGGCCATTTTTATATATAACTTATCACTATTATCCGACTAAAAAGTAATTTTATTCTTTTTCAAACGTAACTACCAGATAAACAGGCATTATGATTTTATTTTTAAAAGCCACCCCCTATATAAATTGCAGGTTATACTGCAAATTTATTGGAGGAGAGCCTGTTCGTTTTAAATAATAT
Organism: Bacteroidota bacterium; assembly: GCA_018335675.1. Lineage (GTDB taxonomy): Bacteria > Bacteroidota > Bacteroidia > Bacteroidales > UBA7960 > PWND01. The sequence goes on from JAGXRQ010000063.1 coordinate 29,784, forward strand.
CGGTTCGTGCTTCTTAGTAATTCAAACACATCCAACAAGCTTATCAGATGTATCCTTACTAAGGAAGCTACCACCGAAAACGCTTTTTTAGTTTGTGCCATTCTTTGTATTA
>JAGXRQ010000064.1 GCA_018335675.1 Bacteroidota bacterium
CTGTAATACAAAGAATGGCACAAACTAAAAAAGCGTTTTCGGTGGTAGCTTCCTTAGTAAGGATACATCTGATAAGCTTGTTGGATGTGTTTGAATTACTAAGAAGCACGAACCGATATTATTTAAAACGAACAGGCTCTCCTCCAATAAATTTGCAGTATAACCTGCAATTTATATAGGGGGTGGCTTTTAAAAATAAAATCATAATGCCTGTTTATCTGGTAGTTACGTTTGAAAAAGAGTAAAATTACTTTTTAGTCGGATAATAGTGATTTTTTTTATGGAAAATGCTCATATATAACAACTTGATATATGTTCTAATATTAAAACCGATAAAAAGTAAATTATTTGTGCAATTAACGGAAGAGATTTTTTAGCTTTGAATACCTTTGTTAACAAAATTTAACACTTTAAAAACATTCCTTTATAACTTCGCAAATAATTTTGCAAGGGAATTTACGTAATAGCTAATAACTAAAATAATAACGATATGGATATAAAAGAGCTTAACGAACGAATTCAAAAGGAAAGTGCATTTGTAGATGCTCTTACAATGGAAATGCAAAAGGTAATTGTTGGTCAGAAGTATATGATTGACCGACTTTTGATAGGATTACTGGCCAATGGACATATTCTATTGGAAGGTGTTCCGGGCTTGGCTAAAACATTGGCTATTAAGTCACTTGCTAATTGCATAAAGGCACAGTTTAGCAGGATTCAATTTACGCCCGACCTATTGCCTGCCGACCTTATTGGAACAAACATTTACAGTCAGAAAACAGAAGAATTTCTTGTTAGAAAAGGGCCTGTTTTTGCAAACTTCGTGCTTGCCGATGAGATTAACCGTGCACCGGCTAAAGTTCAAAGTGCACTGCTTGAAGCAATGCAAGAGAGACAGGTAACAATTGGTGAGCAAACATTTGCATTGCCGGAGCCATTTTTGGTTATGGCAACTGAAAACCCTCTTGAGCAGGAAGGCACCTATCCGCTTCCAGAAGCTCAGGTTGACCGCTTTATGCTAAAAGTGATAATAGGCTACCCTACCCGAGAGGATGAAAAAAAGATAATGAGGTTAAACATTTCAGGTGATTTTCCTAAAACAACACCGGTTCTCGACCCAACAGACATTATCAAGGCAAGAGAAGTTGTAAGAGATGTTTATTTGGACGAGAAAATAGAAAATTACATAGCAGACATTGTTTTTGCAACTCGCTATCCAAAGGAATTTAACCTCGAAAAATTTGAATCATTAATTAGCTATGGTGGTTCTCCCAGAGCAAGTATAAACCTCGGATTAGCTTCAAAAGCATATGCTTTTATTAAGCGCAGAGGTTATGTTATTCCGGAAGATGTTAGAGCCATTTGTGCTGACGTTTTAAGGCATAGAATTGGTCTTACTTATGAAGCCGAAGCAGAAAACATAACATCTGAAGATATAATTGCTGAAATACTTAATACGGTGGAAGTTCCTTAGATGGGTATATGGTATAAGGTATAAGGTATAAGGATAAGGTTAATGAAAATTTGAAAACGGAAGACAATAGAATAAACAGATTTGGGATTATAAGATAATTGTTATTGGGTTTGAATTATGGAAACGACCGAGCTATTAAAGAAAGTTCGCAAAATAGAGATAAAAACTAAAGGTCTCTCGAATCATATCTTTTCGGGAAGCTATAATACTGCATTCAAAGGCAGAGGAATGGCTTTTACGGAAGTGAGGGAGTATATTCCGGGCGACGACATTAGAACAATAGACTGGAACGTTACTGCAAGATTTAACCATCCCTATGTAAAGGTTTTTGAAGAAGAGCGTGAGCTAACGGTTATGTTGCTTATAGATGTTAGTGGTTCTAATAACTTTGGGACAAACAAGCAGTTAAAACAAGACATGATTACTGAAATTGCTGCTGTTTTGGCTTTTTCAGCAATTAATAATAATGATAAAGTTGGGGTAATATTTTTCAGTAGTAAGATAGAAAAATTTATTCCACCTAAAAAAGGAACAACTCACATTTTAAGAATTATAAGGGAATTGCTTGATTTTAGGCCTGATGAGACATCGACTAATATATCAATTGCCTTAAAATATCTCAGAAATATTATAAAGAAAAGGTCAGTAGCCTTTGTAATATCCGATTTTATTGATAAAGGCTTTGAAGATGCTCTTAAAATAATAAACAAAAAGCATGATGTTGTTTGTTTGAGAATACAGGATGAAAGGGAGAAATTTTTGCCAAAAGCCGGACTTATAAGAATGAAAGACGCTGAATCAGGAAAAACATTTTGGTTAGATTCCTCAAATAGAGAAGTAAGAGAAGGTTTGGCAAGCTGGCATAAAGAAACAGACACATATCTGTCAAGCGTTTTTTCTAAAGCCGGCGTTGATTCTGTAAATATTTATACACATATGGATTATGTTCCTCCTTTACTAAGACTTTTTAAGCAAAGGAGTAAATAATTCAATCATTAAAAAAGAGAATTAGTCATTTTAACATCATTTTTTCATTATACACTAATTATGGTTAAAAGCATGGTTTTCAAATCATATTTGCAAAAAGGATTATTGCTGTTAGTAATTTGGTTGTTGATGCCATTTGGCACTTTGTATAGCCAGAATGCTGATTTACAGTTAAGCAAAGACAGTATATTGATTGGAGAGCAAACGGAACTATTGATTAAAATTACGTGTTCGGATAATGCAAATACAATTATTCCCTGGCAAGGCATATATGATAGTATTAGTAATAAATTTGAAATTGTAGGCCGAGGAAATATTGACACTATTTTTATAAAAGAAAATTCTCAAAAAGAAATCTCCCAAAAGCTTTCTATTACTGCTTGGAAAGAAGGAATGCATGTTATTTTTCCTTTTGAATTTGGTTGTGAGATTGATAGTGAAATAACAAGGTTTGAAAGTCCTGCCTTGCTTTTGAGCGTCTATCTTATAGATGTAGATGAGGAACTGCCAATTAAGGATATTAAACCCATCTTATCAATTCCTTATACACTAAGAGAAGTTTTACCATGGGTTTTGTTAATAGTTGCAATAACTATTATTGCATGGCTATTATACAAATATAGACATAGGTTGAAAAAACAGCCAAAAGAGTTGGTAGAAAAACCTAAGCCGGATGTTCCCGCTCATGAATTTGCTTTAGCCGAATTGGAAAATCTCAGAAAGAAAAAGCTATGGCAGGATGGAAAAGTAAAATTATATCATGTTGAGTTATCCGGAATAGTTAGGTATTATATTGAATTAAGGTATGATATTATAGCAATGGAAATGACAACAGATGAAACATTATCATCAATTAAGCAATATATGTCTGATTTTCCTGAACAATATAAAAGCCTTGAAAAAATACTGACGTTGGCTGACTTGGTGAAATTTGCCAAATACCAACCACTACCTGATGAAAATCACAAGAATCTGGATTTGGCCTTTGAGTTTGTGAATATTACCAAAGAAGAAATTATTGATTAAAGATTAACAATACTGAAAGATGTTTAACGATATAACTTTTGCATATTATCCGTTTCTGCTCTTTTTACTGGTTATACCATTAATTATAGCCTGGTATGTCTGGAAAAGAAATGACAGAAGAGCGCATATGAGATACTCACATTCAGGATTTATTGATGGAGTTAGAAAGAGCTTAAGAATCAGACTTGTTCATCTTCCGTTTGCATTGAGAATGCTTGCTATGATTTTGTTGATAGTTGCAATGGCCAGACCTCAAAGCTCCTCAAAGATGCAGGAAATAACCGTTGAAGGTATTGACATTGTTGTTTGTATTGACATATCCGGTTCTATGCTTGCTGAAGATTTTAAACCAAATCGAATGGAAGCAGCCAAGAAGAATGCTTTGGAGTTTATCGACATGAGAAAAGGCGACAGAATTGGGATGACGGTTTTTGCCGGACAAAGCTTTACTCTTTGTCCTTTAACGACAGATCATAATTTATTGAAAGACCTCACAAGGTCAATTCATACAGGGATGGTTGAAGATGGCACTGCTATTGGCAACGGCTTGGCAACATCTATAAACAGACTTAGAGAGAGTGAAGCTATAAGCAAAGTTATTGTCTTACTTACCGATGGCATCAATAACGCAGGTATGATAGACCATCTTACAGCTGCAGAAATTGCAGCCTTACAAAAAATCAGGGTGTATACAATAGGTGTAGGAAGCGACGGGCCTGTTCCCTACCCTTTTCAATCTCCATTTGGAAAGCAGTATAGAAATGTTGAAATTCCTGTTGATGAAGTATTGTTGAAAGAAATGGCTGCTAAAACCGGTGGTAAATATTTCTGGGCCAATACTCCGAATAAATTGCAGGACGTATACAAAGAGATAGATCAAATGGAAAGGTCTAAGATAGATGTTACAGAATTTTCCAGAAAACATGATGAATATTTTCCTTTAGTAATATTGGCTTTATTTATACTGTTAATAGAGATTGTATTAAGAAATACGTGGTTAAGATCATTGCCGTAAGATAATCTGTAAATAAAATTTACAATATGGAAATGTTGATATTTGAGAATCCGATGTTTTTCTATTTGTTTCTGCTAATTCCGCTTTTGGTTGGGTTATTTTTGTTAGCAAGACATTATAATAGAATTGCATTAATAAACTTTGGCGATAATTCGATTATTAAGAATTTGATGCCTATGGTGTCGAGTAGAAGGCCATGGTTGAAAATGACGCTGATTTTAATTGCAATATGTATGATTATTATGGCTTTGGTAAATCCAAAGATTGGAAGTAAAATGGAAGAGGTAAAGCGCGAAGGTGTTGATATTGTATTGGCAATTGACGTTAGTCGAAGTATGTTAGCTGAGGATATTAAACCAAACAGAATTGACAGAGCAAAGGCTGCTGTCTCCAGGCTTATTGATAATCTTGGAAATGATAGAATCGGTGTTGTTGCTTTTGCCGGAAACGCAGTTACTCAAGTTCCAATTACATCAGACCATTCCGCAGCAAAAATGATTCTACGTACAATTAGTACAAACACTGTTTCAACACAAGGAACAGCTATCGGAAGTGCCATAGAAAGAGCTATGGCTTCATTTCTCGACAGAGAATTAAAAAATAAAACAATAATAATAATCTCTGATGGAGAAAACCATCTCGACGACCCTATTGAGGTTGCAAAAAAAGCTGCAACTGAAAACATCATCATTCATACTATCGGTATTGGAACACCCGAAGGTGCGCCAATCCCGATTTATCAAAATAACAGATTAAGTGGTTTTTTGAAAGATAGTGAAGGTAATACTGTTATTTCTAGATATGATGCTAAAACCTTGCAAGAAATAGCTTCAACTACCGGTGGTGTTTTTAAACAAGGGATGGGTGCAGATATGGGACTAAATAGTATTTTGAATGAAATAAAAAGTCTTGAAAAAGAAGAATATGAAACAACAATTTTTGCTGATTACGAAAGTAGATTTCATTATTTTGTTGCTCTTGCTTTGCTTTTTTTACTGCTTGAATTGGTTATATTTGAAAGAAAAAATAAATGGATAGATAAAATCAAAATTTTTGGAAATATGAAATATGTTCTCATTATTTTAATTTTTCTTGCCCCCTCTTCTTTATTTGGACAAAGTGAGAATAATTTAATAAGAAAGGGCAACAAACAATACAAAAAAGAGAATTATAACGAAGCTGAAGTAAATTATCTGAAATCACTGGAAAAGAATCCAGCTAATGTTAAAGCATTGTTTAATCTTGGCAATGCCTTATACAAACAAGGCAGATATGAAGAAGCTGCAGGAATTTTTGATGCATTATCAAAGATGAATATTTCTCAGGATATTAGGTCACAAGCATATCATAACCTTGGAAACTCTCACTTAAATATGCAAGACTATTCTAAGGGTGTTGATGCTTATAAAGAATCTCTTAGAATTAATCCGTCTGATATGGATTCAAGATATAATCTTGTTTATGCAATGAATAAACTCCAACAGCAAGACCAACAGCAAGACCAACAACAGGATCAGCAGCAACAAGAGCAGGATAAAAAAGAACAGCAAGATGATAACAAAAATAATAAGCAGAAACAGGATCAGCAAGAAGATAAAAAAGAACAGCAGCAACAAAAACAGGATCAGCTTTCCCCTCAGGAAGCTGAAAGAATTCTCGAAGCTTTGAAGCAGGAAGAACAAAAAGTACTGGAAAATATGGAGGAAAAGAAACAAAAAATTATGCCTACCAGAGTTAAAAGAGAATGGTAATAAAACTTAAATGGAAATGAAAAAGTCTGTAATACTTATTTTTTTTATTATTACCAGCTTGAGTTGGAATCTTTTTGCTGATGATATTTCTATTAGAGTTAATGCTCCTTCTCAGCTTGTTGCAGGTGATAGGTTTAGACTGGAAATAAGTGTTAATGCACGACCATCTGAATTTATCCCGCCAACACTTTCTAACTTTAAGGTAATTTCCGGACCTAATCAATCGTCAAGCAGTTCTGTTCAAATCATAAATGGCAAGGTAACTCAAAGCGAATCATTTACTTACGCATACATACTTGAAGCATTGCAACAAGGTAGTTATACTATTGGAAGTGCAATATTTATTCATAATAAAGTTGAGTACAGATCAGATCCTTTAACAATAAACGTGGTTAGAGGGGGAACTACTTCGGCATCTCCACAGCAGCAGCCAAGCCAACAGCAATCAAGTGGTTCAATAAAAAGTGATGACATTTTTATTAGAGCTACTGTTAGCAATCAGAATCCTTTTCAGGGGGAGCAAATTGTTATTTCATATAAAATATACACTAGGGTAAATATTGCACAATATTCCATTGAGAAAACGCCGGGGTTTCAGGCATTTTGGACAGAAGATGTAAACCTTGGGGGAAACCAGCAAGCATATAATGAATCTATAAACGGTGTTACATACAGAGTTGCCGAAATTAGGCGTGTAATAGCATTTCCTCAAAGATCTGGAGAAATGACTATTGACCCTCTTGAACTTGAATGCATCGTTCAGATACCGGTTCAAGGAAGAAGAGGCAGTGTATTTGATGATTTTTTTGGTGGGTCTTTCTTTGGGCAGGTCCAAAATGAGAGAGTTACTGTTAGGTCTAATCCTATTAAAATTGATGCAAAACCTTTACCTAATCAAAACAGACCGGCAACTTTTTCAGGTTTAGTGGGAAGTTTTGATATTTCAGCTAGTGTTAATAATCTGGAAATTAAAGCAAATGATGCATCAAATCTTGTTATTACTGTTTCCGGAAAAGGAAATATTAGAATGGTTGAAAAGCTTAGTATTCAATTCCCAAAGAATCTTGAAGCATTTGATCCTAATGTAAGCGATAATATCCAGATAAATTCTAATGGAGTAAGCGGTTCCAGAAAATTCGACTATTTGCTTATTCCTCGCACTGGAGGTGAATTTGTTATACCTTCAATACAATTTACTTATTTCGACCCTTCTACAAGCAAATACATTACAAAGAAAACACAATCTTTCAATATTAAAGCAGAAGCAGGACAATACGTTGCCGGCACAAGTGCAACACCATCCAGTGAAGATGTAGGACTATTAGCTGAGGATATAAGGTTCATATATACAAAGCCAATATTTTTATCAACTAAAGGGAAATATTTCTATAAAAGCAATTTTTTCTATGTATTAATAATTCTACCTTTTGCTTTATTCATAATTGCTTTAATTTTTTGGAGAAGACACATTGAACTACAAAGTAATAAGGCTCTGGTTAAAAACCGTAAGGCACGAAGGATTGCCAATAAGAGACTTAAAACCGCCCTATTACATCTCAACAATAATAACGATAAGTCTTTCTATGAAGAAGTAAGTAAGGCATTATGGGGCTATATTTCTGATAAAATGAATCTTTCTATCTCTCAGCTTAACAGAGACAATATTGAAAAAAGTTTTAATGATAAAGAGGTTCCTACAGATTTGATAAATCAATTTTTATCAGCTTTAGACGATTGTGAGTTTGCTCGTTTTGCTCCCGGCGACCCAAGAAGCTTAATGGAGGATATTTACAAGCAGGCTGAATCAACTATTATCAATATTGAAAAAGACTTTAGGAACAAAATATAAATTATAACATGAAGCTATTAATCTCTAGTCTATTAATTGTATTTTCAATGATTTCGGTTAAAGCAACTGAAGTTAATGTTAATGAATTTCTCGAGTTGGCAAAGGAAGCTTACATTAATGAAGAATATGCCTATTCTGCTGAATTATATGAAGAGATTATATCCTTGGGATATGAATCACCTTATCTATATTACAATCTAGCAAATGCATATTTTAAGGATAATAAATTTGGTCGTGCAATTTTAAATTATGAAAGGGCTAAAAAGCTTTTGCCTAATAATGAAGAGGTTCTTCATAATTTAAGAATAGCAAATAGCAGAATAGTTGATAGAGTTGATACTGTTCCTGAAATTTTTTATTATAAATGGTGGAAAAGTATAATAAATATGCAGAATAGCGATTCTTGGGCAAAGACAGCTATTGCATTTCTTTTCTTATTTTTTATGGCATTCGCATTTTATGTATTCTCCAAAAAGCTTATCATTAAAAAAATTGGTTTCTATACCGCTTTAATTTTAGCTTTCTTTGTAATATTCTCATTCATTTTTGCAAATAGGTATCATAAGTTTCAGCTCTCTGAAAATAGTGGAATTATAATGACAGTGCGCACAACAGCAAAAAGCTCCCCTTCCCTAACTTCTCCGGATGTTTTTGTTATTCATGAAGGAACCAAAGTCAAAATTATTAATGATTTAGGAATTTGGTATGAAATAAGGCTGGCCAATGGGAATGTTGGCTGGATTGAAAAAAACACCCTGGAGCTTATATAGCCATTAAATGTTAAAATAATTTAAATTTTCACTATCCTTAAATTGCTTTTTTTCGCATTCTATCTAAGCAAATTAACATCTAATATGCAAATATTAAATTTTGGTTGTTGTTTGAATTATTTTTTGTTTTACTTTTGTCGAAATTTTTCAATGATTAGTTTACATCATTAGCTAATAAATCACATTTGCAATTTGTAAACAAGTAAAACAACAGTAAATATCTTGTCAAACTACTAACTAAGCTTTTTATGAGTTTCTACGAGTCTAATGTTTGCGAAATTGAACAACCAGCAGTTTTAAATCAGCCATATACCCTAACATCGGCCATTTCTGAAACGACAAGAGTTTATAGGCTATTTCTATTGTTTTATTTTACTAATAGAAACACACAGCTTTTAAAATCACTTTTCGCAGAAGATGTGACAAATATTGGTTCAGGTAAAGACGAAATTGCATATGGGATTGATGATGTAATGATGATATTTAATAGAGATAAGCATCAATGTCCATCTGAGATTGAGTACAAGCAAACAGACTTAAATATAATACCATTAAATTCTCACACAGGCCTGGCTATTGGTCAATTTAATCTTAAAACAACTATTAATAATATTCCTGTAGAACTTCCAAACTACAGAATTACAATGGTTGTAAGCAAGATTGATAATGAATGGCTAATTAGACATCTGCATTTTTCTAAAGGAGAAACTGCTTTAATTGATGGGGAATCATTTCCTTTAACTGACATTGCATCTAAGTCTTTCGATATAAAAGACTTGTTTCTTGCAAATATTAGCCATGAAATAAGAACGCCAGTTTCCGGCATTATTGGAATGACAGAAATTCTTAAACGATCAGAATTATCTTCTGAGCAACAAAGTTATCTGGAAGTAATTAAAGATTCCTCAAATGTTTTGCTTGATATAATCAACGACTTACTTGATATTTCAAAGATAGAAGCAGGTAAGCTGGAACTAAGAGAAGATGACTTTTCTGTTAAGGAATTACTTTGGAACATTAAAACTATGTTTGCATCAAGGGCGTGTAGGAAAAATTTAACTCTCAAACTATCTTATTACGAAAATCCTGAGCAACCGGAAGACAGGATTACGACTGACAAAACTCGTCTTGAACAGATTTTGATGAATTTGATAACAAATGCAATTAAATACACAGAAGAAGGTTCAATTGAAATAAGTGTGGGATCGAAATCACTTAATGCAGATAAAAGTGAGTTTAAAGTAGCTGTTAAAGATACCGGCATAGGTATTGACTCTGAGAATATTGATAAGCTATTTCAAAAATTTGGACAACTTGACCAATCATATACCAGAAATTCTTCGGGAACAGGATTGGGTTTATATATCTGTAAGGAATTAGCAAAAATACTTGGAGGTGAAATTGGCGTTATAAGTGAGCCCGGCCAAGGTAGCACATTTTGGTTCACATTTGTTGGAAAACATGTTGTCAAGAAAAATTCTGAAAACCATATCAAATGTGATTATGAAAATATAAATCTTGGATTAAATGTTTTATTAGTAGACGACAAAGATGTTAATATAAAAGTGTTTAAACTTTTACTTGAGTCTGCTGGTTGTAAAGTTGATACTGCATTCAACGGTGAAGAATCTATCTCAGCATTTAAACCCGATTATCATGATATTATTTTTATGGATATAATGATGCCGGTAATGGATGGAATTACTGCAATGAGAAGAATTAGACAGCAAAATAAAAATGTTCCACCTATTATTGCTCTAACAGCCAATGCAATGGAAGGAGATGCAAAAACATACATTTCAAAAGGGTTTACCGACTATCTTCCAAAACCGGCCACTAGAGAAGATCTTATAGAGATGATGGTAAAATGGGCTACTCCAGAGTATCCAAAATAAACTTTTCAATCACGCTCAGATAGTTATTATAACCCATTACCGGCGGCAATGTGCTATGTTCAGCATTTTCTATTCTGTAGGCAAAGCCTTTTTCTCCTGAGTAATTTTTAAAAATAACTTCTCCGTGAGTTTCAATACTCAAAAACATATCGTCAGTTCCATGCATCCATAAAAAAGGCTGACTAACATTCTTGATATGTTCTGCATTGTTGATTTTTAGATTAGCCAGATATGACCCGGGCAATGTAATAGCTGACCCGTCGTGCACCATCACTTCGAAAGAAGCAAATGGATTTTCGAGTATTAACTTATTGGGTTTCAAAGTATAATTCTCTGATGAGATTAATGTTGCCGGAGCAGAGCCTAAGCTAAACCCATAAGTAATAAGTCTTTCATTTGTAAGGCCTTTACTTCTTAACCATTTTAAAGCAGCTTCAGTATCTGCATACATTCCGGCCTCAGAAGGTATTCCACCGGATAATCCAAACCCTCTGTAATCAAACATCATAACTCCATAACGGTTTTTTCCACCAATATGAGCCAATAATTTTACTCTTGGCCAGTAGAAATCCATATGATCTCTGTTTCCATGGCAATATAAGATTACAGTATCTGTATCAATTGTATTGATATCTCCCACATACAATGCCCATATTTCTACACTTTCAGTTTCTTCAGGTAGTTTTGAATTAAGAGTGAATAGATGAATCATAGTGTCATCTATCTTATAATCATCACCAACAACAATGTCGCCTCCTAACGGATAATCATCAAGCAAATATTCCTCTATTGTTGAATTATTAAATAAAAATGAATCCAATCTTAAACAAGCTGATTGAATTATTAGCATTACTAAAGATATTGTGATTATGTACTTTTTCATCCGTAAATAATTTTTAGGTTAAGGTCGGATGGAACTCCATGTTTGCTATTTTCATTGGTGTTTGTGTTAATTCGCAAACATGTTCGTTTCATCTGTTTATAATTTTTTTAATGTTCTGATGGAACTCGCCTTTAATATATCAATATCGAATTTATTAACTAAAATCTGTAATTGAAGCCCAGATAAAGACCAAGAGTTCCTTTATCTCCGAATGGTTTTATATAATCTACAACCAACTTTTGATTACTAACATTGGGCGCAAGATATTTTAATTCTATATTAATATTCCATTTTTTCCTAATGGCTGTATGTCCAAAATGAGGAGCAAAAAGCCATTTGTGAGCATTGGGCTCTCCATGTGCTTGATATTTAGCTAGGTCGAACCAGTTTGTCATACCAAAATAAAAGAAGCTACCCCTTGCGTTATAAGTTCTGTATGCGTTTATATCAATGGTGGGGAAAAGCTTGGAATTATACTCCCAAATATCTGTCATGAAATGAATAGATGGCGTTGTGCTTAGTCCGAAATAATATTTTTCTTCAGATAAAACATTTACAACGGCTCCTGCGTCAATTTGAATAACTCCGGCAATAAGCGATGTGGTATGCAATCCTCCGAAAGCAGTAACATCATCAGTTACTCCTTGGGCATAATGCAAGGAAGTAAAGGGAATTGGAATAACCAAATCCGAAAAATGGACCAGAGGACCACCAAGGCTTAATCCTACTTCTTTTTCATTCTTTCCTAATGGTTTAACTATTCTGGAAGAGGTGCATGACAAGCAAAGACCTATTATTGCTAGAAAAATCAATTTCTTCATGATGCTGAGTTGAATTTTTAATTAAACAATCATGTAAAAGTAGGTAATTTTTGAAAATGTGACAGCATTTCCTCAATTGAAATTATCATACATTTGCAATTATTATTGTCCGGGTAAAACTACTAGATACTTCGCTTCGCTCAATATGACAAAACAAATCCTACATATTGCTATTCCTTCATTAAATGAAGCTGATTATTTGCCCAAAACAATTGAATGCCTGAAGAAACAGATTCATTCAAATTTTCATATATGGGTTTGTGTAAATCAACCCAATGATTGGTGGACAAATAAGGATAAAGGGAATATCTGCATTAACAACGAAAGTACTCTACAATATCTTGGAGCAATTAAACAACAATTGCCAAACCTTACAATAATTGATAAAAGCTCAAAAGGCAATGGTTGGATAGGCAAAAACCATGGCGTTGGATTTGCAAGAAAAACGCTAATGGATGAAATATGCAAACATGCTGATGATAATGATATAATCGTTAGCATGGATGCAGATGTTGAAGTTGGCAGCAATTATCTTTCATCAGTTGCAGAGTTGTTTAAAAACAACCCAAAGGCAGTTGCATTGGCAAATCCATACTATCATAAGCTTTCCGGTGAAGAAGCTTTAGACAGACCTATGCTCAGATACGAAATATACATGAGGGCGTACACTATTAATTTGCTAAGAATAAACTCTCCGTACGCTTTTACAGCGTTTGGGTCTGTGATTTCCTTGCCTGTTTGGGCATACAAAAAGATAAGAGGGATTACCCCCAAAACCAGCGGTGAAGATTTTTACCTGCTGCAGAAACTCAGAAAAATGGGCAAAATATTGCTGTACAACGAAGAGATTGTTTATCCGGCTACCAGAGTTTCAGACAGAGTTCCTTTTGGCACCGGTCCGGCTATTGCAAAGTCAATTCAATCCCAACAAGCCTCCTACCCTATTTTTTATACTGCATATTTTGATGAGATAGCTGAAACATACAGGCTATTTAATGATTTGTTTTATTCTGATATCAAAACCCCTATGACAGATTTTTTGTCTTCTGTATTTAAATCTGACGATATTTTCACTCCCCTAAGGAATAACTATAAAACATTGAATCAGTTTATAAACGCTTGTCATAATAAAATTGACGGTTTACGGATATTCCAATATTTAAAATGTAGAAGTTTGCAATGTGATTATAGCGATTATGATGCTATAAAGGAGTTATTAATATTACTAAATGCTGAGTTTGATGATAATTTTAGTTTTATAACTTCACCCATTGAGAAGCTGAATGAGCTTAGAAATTTATTGTATAGAGCTGAAGGGGAAATGAGAAAGCAAAAGTTTGATTTTCAAGGCGATTTAGAAACGATTCTTTAAATAGTATTTTCAATCACATCTTTGTTGGTGGCTGGCGATCTGATTCAAACAATTTTTTCTATTTTGATAATTAGATCCCCTACAGGTTTAAAGTAAGGTTGCACTCTTTCTTTATTAAAGTCAAAAAATCATCGTAGTCACCCTTTTGCCTCCATGAAAACAACTGTGAATAAAGTTTTCCTATTTCTTGTGTCAAAATATTTGTCTTAATGAAATGTTCGGAAAATTGGTTTTTGGCACCGGTGTGGGTTGTTGGTTTTAAACTATGCTTTAAAAGCAATGCAGATACAGCATAATAAGATGCATAATAAAGTCTGTTTATAGCAGAATTCCATCTTTCATTGTCTGCTAATATTTCTGCATCATGAAAAGTTTCCTTCGCTCTTTGAATGCGGTACTTTACCAGGTCGTCTTTAGTTCCTGTCATTTTAGTTTTATTGCTTCTTTTTTTATGTTTGCAAATAAGGGGGTGAAAACATATTTCTGTTCCCACTCTTCTTTTGAATAGATAAGAGGTGAAATAACTTCGCCAGTTTCTAGTTCTATTTCATAAAATTCATCCATCAATTTAGTCACCATAGAGAATGGGATGTTTTTTGAATTTAACAAAATTAGCAGATCCCAATCTGACATTGTTGTATAATTTCCCCTTGCCCGAGAACCATATAAATATATCTCAGAGTCAGGATACTTGGTGTTTGCGAGGTTTAAAATTTTGCTTATTATTTTCTCTTTTTTTGTCATACAACAAAATTAATTAAAAAATCTGTTAGTCGAAAAAATACTTTGGGTAGCTTGATGCCAACTAATTTATCAAAAATCAATATCTTTGGAATTATCATAGCATGCAATCATACGAACGAAAATTGAAAGAAATAGAAACATACGATTTAATTGTAATTACCGGGCCAACGGCTACCGGCAAAACGTCCATTGCTGCAAGGCTTGCGGCTGAGATTGAGGGTGAAATTATAAGTGCCGATTCACGCCAGGTTTATCGAAAAATGGATTTGGGCACAGGAAAAGACCTTGATGATTATATCGTAAATGGCAAAAAGATTCCGTTTCACCTTATTGATATAGCCGAGCCGGGTTACGAGTATAATGTGTTTGAGTTTCAAAGGGATTTTTTTGATGCTTTTCTAGATATAAAATCAAGGGGAAAAAGGCCAATATTGTGCGGAGGTACAGGCATGTATATTGAAGCTGCTATTTCCGAATATAAACTAATTGAGGTTCCGGAAAATTCTGATCTTAGAAAAACCCTATTGACTAAAACTGACGAAGAACTGCAAAATATTCTGGTCTCAATGAGAAAGCTGCACAACACATCTGATACTTCCGACAGAAAGCGTTTGATAAGGGCTATAGAAATAGAGCAATACTATTCTGACAATCCTCAGATACCATCAGAAACGCCAAAAATAAACTCCATTATATTCGGGATAAACAAGCCCAGAGACGAAGTAAGAGAAAGAATTACAAAACGCTTGAAGCAAAGACTTGAAACCGGCATGATTGAAGAAGTTGAGTTGCTTCTTGAAAATGGTGTAACACCCGAAAAGCTTAAGTATTACGGACTTGAATATAAATTTCTTACCCAATACATACTTGGCGAAATAACTTATGAACAAATGTTTTCCCAACTCAATACAGCTATTCATCAGTTTGCCAAGCGACAAATGACATGGTTCAGACGAATGGAGAAAAAGGGTTTTAATATTATTTGGGTGGAAAGTTATGAAGAGGTTAAAGCTCAAATAGTGTAATTGTGTAATTTTGCCATTGCATTATAAGTTTAAAACATTTTCTTCCAAAAACCGTTAATCGTATAAAAATAGAAAGAATGAACTCATACAGACCCGGAGGATTTAGTATTTTACCCCTTGTTGTGAAAAATCTATTAATTATTAATGGATTGTTTTTTTTGGCAACTGTAGCATTTGATAATGCCTTTGATATTAATTTGTACAGGATATTGGGGTTACATATGCCTTTTTCAGAACATTTCAGGCCTTACCAGCTTGTTACATACATGTTTATGCATGGTAATTTGTCTCATCTCTTTTTCAATATGTTTGCACTTTGGATGTTTGGCAACACTCTTGAAAATGTTTGGGGACCAAAGAAATTCCTTACATTTTACTTTCTAACTGCATTTGGTGCAGCTTTGCTTCATATGGGAGTGAATTATCTTGAGATGATGAATCTGAAAGGTGAGCTTCTAAAGGCAGGATACAGCCTAAGCGAATTAGAAGAAATTGTAAGATCCGGTTCATATCGTGTTATACCCGGAGTTAGAGAAAAAACTCTTTATGCATTTTACATGCATCACATCACTCCTACTGTTGGAGCTTCCGGAGCTGTATTCGGTATTTTGCTGGCATTCGGAATGATGTTCCCAAACACTATTATATACGTTTTCTTTGCAATACCTTTAAAAGCCAAGTATTTCGTTATGATATACGGTGCACTTGAATTATATTTCGGCTTTACCAGTAATGGTAATATAGCCCATTTTGCACATATCGGTGGTATGTTGTTTGGACTTCTGGTTCTTCTATATTGGAAGAAAAGAAACGGATCCTATTTTTAATAATTCTGTGGAGTAAAAAAAAATCAATATCAACAAATAAAATAGAAATGTTTCAGGGCATTTGGAATGAAATAAAAAGGTTTTTTACACATGGCTCAGTATTAGCGAGGCTTATCGGTATTAACGTTGCCGTATTTATTATAGTTAATCTTTTAAGCGGAATATTCTATCTTGCCGATACTCCAAGATACACAGATTACATGATTTACAATCTGTCAGTGCCGTCTTCGACTGAAATGTTGTTTTATAAGCCATGGACTGTTATTTCATACATGTTTTTGCATCTGAATTTCTTTCACATCCTTTTCAATATGATATTATTATATGTGGGTGGAAGACTCTTTATTGATTTTATCGGAAAGAATAGAATTATTGGCACATATATTATTGGTGGAGTTGCAGGTGCTTTTCTATATGTAGCTGCCTTTAATGTATTTCCTGTTTTTAAAAATGATTTGCCATTATCTGTAGCAATGGGGGCTTCAGCTTCTGTGCTGTCTATATTTATTGCTATTGCTGCATACAAGCCTAATGTCTCTATACCTCTAATATTGATAGGGCCTGTTAGACTGAAGTACCTTGCAATAGTATTTATTGTTGTTGATCTTATAAGCATTCATAAGGGCAATGCCGGTGGACACATTGCACATATTGGAGGTGCTATTTGGGGTTTGGTTTATATTGGATTATTAAAAAAAGGATTAGACCCTGCCAAATATGTTGGCAATGTAGTAGATTCAATTGGAGGCTTTTTTAGTCCAAAACCTAGACTCAAAGTTCATTATTACAAGCCAAGGCCTGAGCCCGATGATGTATATAATAAGAGGAAGGCGGAAAATCAGAAACAAGTTGATGAGATTTTGGATAAAATTTCAAAACATGGTTATGATAGTTTATCACAATCGGAAAAAGAGTTGTTATTTAAAATGAGTAAGAAATAATCCACAACATTGAAAAAGAAACGAAAAAAGCCGTCTTTTATATCTAAAACAGTGCTGGTGCTAAATATTATCGGCGTTCTGTTCTTAATTCTTTCATACATATCCCCTTTTGTAAGTCCGGCTAAATCTTGGTTAATGGCATTCATCGGACTCTCCTATCCATTTATTCTAATTTTAAATTTTGGATTTATTTTATATTGGATACTCAGGTTAAGATATCACTTTCTTATATCTCTAATTGCCATATTATTGGGTTACAATCAATTTGGAAATCTTTTCCAATTCAACACAAATGTTCGCAAACTTCCGGAAAACGAGACACTAATAAAGGTTTTAAGCTACAATGTTAGAGTTTTTGATTTATATAACTACGGTCCAAATTGGGAACATAGGTTTACAAACAGAAATCATATTTTCGATTTTTTAAAAGAAAATGATTTTGATATAATAATGTTTCAGGAATATGTTCATGATAAGACGGGTGCATTTAAAACACAAGACACATTGAAAACATTTCTTAAAGCAAAAAACTACCATGCTGAGTTTACAAGAAATTCCAGAAATATTAATTTTTTCGGATTAGCAACCTTCACTAAGTATCCCATAATTAATAAAGGAAAGATTTTATTTAGTACTCACGGCGGAAATCTTTGTATATATACTGATGTTTTGATTAATACTGATACAGTAAGAATTTATAATATTCATATGGAATCAATTGGTCTGGGCGCTGAAGATCATATATTTGTTGAAAATATGATAAACATTGTGCCGGCAGACAATGAAGATTTTAGAATTGCCAGCAGAAGGATATTGAGTAGAATGAAAGTTGCTTTTGGTAGACGAGCACTTCAGGCTGAAAAGCTTGCCGCTCATATTGCTGAGTGTCCTTATCCTATAATACTTGGAGGCGATTTTAACGACACACCTTCATCATATGTTTACAGGCAATTCAGTCGGTTGTTATACGATTCATTCACGAAAAAAGGTCGTGGGGTTGGACAAACTTATGTT
Source organism: Bacteroidota bacterium (assembly GCA_018335675.1). GTDB lineage: Bacteria > Bacteroidota > Bacteroidia > Bacteroidales > UBA7960 > PWND01. The sequence continues at coordinate 18,395 of JAGXRQ010000064.1, forward strand.
GGTATGATGCCAGGATTTAGAATTGATTACATTATGCACAGTAAAAATTTTGAAACTTTGCAGTTTCATACCGGCAAAGAAGAATATTCCGACCATTATCCGATTTGGGCTGTGATGAAGAAGAAGGATTAATGATTATTAAAACTCCTCAAATGTCATTTGAATTAATTTCTGATTTTAAACCAACGGGCGATCAGCCGGAAGCAATTAAGCAACTTGTACAAGGGTTGAAGTTGGGGCTTAAGCATCAGGTTTTGCTTGGTGTTACAGGTTCTGGTAAAACGTTTACTATGGCAAACGTTGTTCAGCAGGTGCAGCGACCTACTTTGGTATTAAGTCACAATAAAACTCTTGCGGCGCAACTTTACGGTGAGTTTAAGATGTTTTTCCCTAATAATGCAGTAGAGTATTTTGTGTCTTATTACGATTACTACCAACCTGAAGCATTTATACCATCAAGCAATACTTATATTGAGAAAGACCTTAGCATAAATGATGAAATTGAAAAGCTCAGACTTAGTGCTACCAGCGCTCTGCTCTCAGGCCGAAGAGATGTGATTGTTGTTAGTTCTGTATCGTGTATTTACGGTATTGGAAATCCCGACGATTTTCACGACAATGTTATTCACCTTGAAACCGGAATGACAATAAGCAGGCAACAGCTTCTGCACAAGCTTGTTGGAGCACTTTATAATCGTACTCAGGCAGATTTTACCAGGGGAAGTTTTAGAGTAAAAGGAGATACTGTTGATATCTACCCTGCTTATTCAGACACTGCCTACAAAATCATTTTTTTCGATGACGAAATAGAAACTCTTGAATCTATCGACCCAATAAGTGGAGGAAAGCTTATGAATCATCATAAGATAACTATTTATCCTGCCAATATTTTTGTTACAACAAAGGAGAGAATGAAGGGTGCTATTCGAAGTATTCAGGATGACTTACTTATTCAGCTTGAATTTTTAAGAAGCAAAGGGTTGGAGCTTGAGGCAAAAAGGCTGGAAGATAGGGTTAATTACGACATTGAAATGATGATAGAACTTGGCTATTGCAGCGGGATTGAAAATTATTCTAGATATTTCGATGGTAGAAAGCCCGGAACGCGACCTTTCTGTCTGCTGGATTATTTCCCTAATGATTTTATAACGTTTATTGATGAAAGTCACGCCACTGTTCCCCAAATACACGCTATGTTCGGAGGCGACAGGTCGAGAAAAACAACTCTTGTTGAATACGGCTTCAGATTACCTGCTGCTTTGGATAACAGACCATTGAAATTTGAAGAATTTACCAACCTAATTGATCAGGTAATTTATGTTAGCGCTACTCCTGCTGATTATGAAGTTCAGATGAGCGAAGGTGTAATTGTTGAGCAGATAATTCGTCCGACAGGACTCATAGAACCTCCCGTAATTATTAAACCCAGCCTAAATCAAATCGACGACTTACTTGAAGAGATCAACCAAAGAACTAATGTAAACGAAAGAGTTCTTGTAACTACCCTTACTAAAAGAATGGCTGAAGAATTAAATAAATATCTTGTAAACAACGGTGTTAAATCGAGATACATTCATTCGGATGTTGATACTTTGGAAAGAGTTGAAATTCTTAGAGAGTTAAGATTGGGCGTTATTGATGTTTTGGTAGGCATAAACCTCCTAAGAGAAGGACTGGATTTGCCTGAAGTTTCTTTGGTTGCAATTCTTGATGCTGATAAAGAAGGCTTTCTTCGCTCTGCAAGGTCTCTTACTCAAACCGCAGGAAGGGCTGCAAGAAACATTAACAGTAAAGTTATAATGTATGCCGACAAAATTACAAGGTCTATGCAGCTAATGATAGATGAAAATGATCGCAAACGAGAAAAGCAATTACATTATAATCAGATTAACAATATCACTCCAACTCAGATAAAAAAATCTATTGAACAGATTCACAAACAGACCGGAGTTGTAGATACTGACTCAAAAACTCCAAGCTACTACGTAGAAAAGGATAATATTGATATTGCAGCTGATCCTGTTGTAAAGTATATGAGTCGTGAACAAATTCAAAAAGCAATTTTAAAAACCCGCAAAGAAATGGAAAAAGCAGCTAAAGAGCTCGACTTTATACAAGCTGCGCGATTTAGAGATGAGATTTATGCGCTGGAAGAGATGCTGGGGAAATAGATTGTACGGATTGAATGGCTTGTGCAGATTGGGGGCACATAATAGATTTATCAAATCAGGCAAAACCTAAATTTTGATCTCTGCGGTTTTTGCGAAGTTTTTGCGCTTTTGCGTGGAATTATTTTATTTTTAATACCACTGAGGCACTGAGAACACAGAGGTTCACGGAGAATGTTTTCCCCCAGTTTAAGGTTTCCCAATCCTCACAATCATTTCAATCTAAACCTTCAGCACTTCACCTTCAGATTTTGCAATTACGACCGCTCCGCAAGAGTCGCTCCAAACATTTACCGTGGTTCTAAGCATATCTAATGGTCTGTCGACTGCGAGAATTAAGGCTATTCCTTCTAATGGAAGATCTACCGCCTGGAGTATTATAATAATTGTAACCAAGCCGGCCATGGGAACACCGGCAGTTCCAATTGAGGCTAATAATGCAGTTAGAACAACTATTGCTTGTTGAGCCAGAGTAAGCTCAAATCCAAATGCCTGCGCTATAAACATAACAGCAACACATTCATAAAGTGCTGTTCCATCCATATTTACAGTTGCCCCAAGCGGAAGGACAAATCCTGAAGTTTTATTAGAAACACCGGAATTATTCTCCACAGCTTCCATAGTTAATGGCAATGTTGCATTACTGCTGGATGTTGAAAATGCTGTAAGCAAAGGAACCGACATTCCTTTAAGGTGCTTTATTGGATTAATTTTTCCAATAAACTTCATAATAAGAGGCAGAGTTATCATAGAATGTATCACCAGTGCTGCTGCAACTGTAAGCATATAAATACCCATCTTACCAAATACTTCCAGCAGATTATCACTATGTTCGGCAACCGTGCCGGATACTATTCCAAATATTCCAATAGGTGTAAATTTTATAACAAACATTGTTATCTTCATCATAACTTCAAAAATGGCTTTAAAGCTTTTATCCACAGTTGTTCTAACACTCTCAGAAACTTTGGTAGCAAAAAATCCAAATAGAATTGCGAAAAATATTATAGCAAGCATATCCCCTCTAACAAGTGCATCTATAATGTTTTCAGGAATAATATTTATCAATGTTTCTCCTATAGGCTTTTCAATTATATCAAGTCCTCCCCCATTATTTGCTGTTTCAAAATGGGCTCCAATGCCCGGGCGAATTAAATTTACAAGAAACAAGCCGGTAAGAATAGCGATAACACTCGTTGAGATATAGTAAAGAATTGTTTTAAATCCCATTCTTCCAAGATTTTTGCCGCTTCCAATACCGGTAACACCTACAACAATGCTAGAAAAAATCAATGGAACTATTATCATTCTTAAAGCTCTGAGAAATACATCTCCCATCCAAGTAACATATTTAACATATTCGGTAAAAATCAGCCCAAAGCCAACGCTAAGAATTATTGCTATTAGGATTTGCCAGTGCAGTTGTATTTTTTTCATATTCCTATAATCTTGGAGAGTTTCCTGCAAATTTAAAAAAACGGTTTCTTAATCACTTAATTTATTGAAACTATTTCATAACAATTATTTATGAGCATGAACTTTTAAAGTCATATTTCTTTTCACTACTGAACGACTAAAAAAAAATAGGGGTTAATCCCCGAAGGTTTCACCCCATGTTGTAAGTTTGCTTTGCGAACAACAAACAACATGAGCAAAAATACGGAAATAAAATTTGTCGGACAGCCGATTTTCAAACAAGTAATAAGTCTTATTGATGCGATTGGTATCAAAAACATAGTGAAGAAGCATAATGCAGATCATTATTACAAGGCATTTAAGGCTAGGACACAATTGATAACGATGCTTTTTGGTATCATAAGCCGTTGTGATT
>JAGXRQ010000065.1 GCA_018335675.1 Bacteroidota bacterium
TATCATTGCCCTATGCCTGGTGGTTTAGATTGTAAACTCTCTTATACGGCATCCAACTGCCAATTGGGACTCTTTAAACCACCTAGTGTCAGACTTATTAGTGATGTTTTACATCATGGTTCTTACGACATAAAATGCATGGGCAATGCCTAAATTTAATAATTTTTCTCCAGTTATTCGTTTAGGGGCAATATTGGGTATACTGAGGGACTTATTACCTTATTATTTGTGATATTTGCAGTAAATATTTCAACGAAAATGAAAATAGAGTATAAGAATCTGTATACACAGGATAAGGTTTGCTTTGAATCACATAACTACAGGTAAATGATTAAAAAGAACCAAATCTAAAAAGTATTTTTTAATATGGTTAATTGTTTATTGCGACTTTTCTTAAAAATTTTCAGAACTTTGACGTACAAACTTTTTTAAATGCAAGTAAACGGAAAACACTATCGAACCATTTGGCCCGACAATAAAAATCAGGGTGTTGTAAATATTATTGATCAAACAAAACTTCCTTATGATTTTGTTATTAAACAGATTTCATCATATCATGAAATGATTAATGCCATAAAAGACATGGAAGTTCGTGGAGCTGGATTAATTGGTGCTGCAGCCGGTTTTGGCATTTATCTTGCCTCACTGGAAGCTCCTGAAAACAAAGGTTTTGACTCCTTCATAACGAAGGCAGCCATTGAACTGAAAAACTCACGTCCAACGGCAATAAATCTTGAATGGGCTGTAGATATTGTTGTTAAAGCAATTGAGAAAGAAAACTCTGTTGATGCAAAAAGAAAGTCTGCATTTCAGGCGGCTATAAAGATTGCCGACGATGATTCTGAAATTGGAAAGCAAATTGGAATAAATGGCCTCCCTCTTATTCAAAAGATTAGTGAGGAAAAAAAGGGAGAAGCCGTAAATATACTCACTCACTGTAATGCCGGTTGGCTTGCTTTTGTAGATTATGGGTCAGCTCTTTCCCCAATTTATGCAGCTCATGAAAAGGGTATAAAGGTGCACGTTTGGGTTGATGAAACAAGGCCTCGAAATCAGGGAGCTTTTCTTACATCGTGGGAACTATCGAAGGCCGGCGTTCCTCACACTGTAATTTCCGATAATGAAGGTGGCTTGCTAATGCAAAGGAAAATGGTTGATTTGGTAGTCGTTGGAAGCGACAGAACTACTCATACAGGCGATGTTGCAAATAAAATTGGAACATACCTTAAGGCTTTAGCTGCAATAGACAACAACATTCCTTTTTACGCTGCAGTTTATTCGTCATCAATTGATTGGGTTATAACAGACGGTGTTTCAGATATCCCAATTGAACAGCGTTCTTCTGATGAAGTTAGATATATTACCGGATTAAATTCAAAAGGAATTCCTGAAAAAGTCGAGATAGTTCCCGCAGAAAGTCCCGTTTCAAATTATGCTTTTGATGTTACTCCGGCTCGACTTGTTACTGCAATAATTACCGAAAGAGGTATCTGCAAAGCCTCTAAGGAAGGTATTGCGGAGTTGTTTCCTGAAAAGTTTTCTGAAAATGTATAATGAAGGTGTAATTAAGTTTGATTTTTTGTGCAAGGATAAAGATTATATTATCCCGCAAAATGTTTTTGAGATAATTAACCCTGTCAGAAATAAGCTGGCTGATGAAAACCTTATTGGACAATATACTGATGGATTATGTTATGGGAATATCAGTATCCGTGCTAACGACAGTAATGAGTTTTATATAAGTGCATCCGACACAGGAAAAATAAAAAAAGCCGGAAAAGAGCATTATGTCAGAATACACCAATGCAGTATTGAGGAAAACTTTTGCTTATTTAGTGGAAGTGGATTGCCATCTTCCGAAACATTAACTCATTATATAATATATAGATACTGCAAGGAAGTAAATTCTGTTATTCATATTCACAATCGTGAAATATGGCTTAAACTGATTGATAAAGTTCCAACCACACCAAAATCTGCTGAATATGGCACAATTGATATGGTCAGGGCAGTAGAAAATCTATTTAATAATGGCAGCCTTCAAAAAAGCAAAATCCTTGTAATGCATGGACATGAGGAAGGTGTTGTTTGTTTTGGAGAAAGTGCAGATGAGGCAGAAAGTATTGTTTTAAGTTTTTTGAAAACAATCTACTAAAACGACCTTGACCTCTGAGAGGTCAAATGTTTACTAAAACTCTATCACCTGATATTCGTTTTCCAGAGTGTTTATTGACAACATTTTATTTCTAAGCAGATTACCTTTGTTTGTAAGTATTTTCACAACCTCAGCAACCTCAAATGAGGCTATTAATGCCGGAGTAAATGACGGATTGCCCAACTCCTGCTCAATGCCTTTATTTTCTTCTGTATTATAAATAATGTCGAACAATTTATCGCCCGGGAACAATGTTGCTACTTGTCCGTACCAACCGGCAATAGCTCCAAATACCATTGGTGTATTTAATCTGTCAGCAGCTCGTCTTACAATCTTTCTTGCACTGATAGAGTCGAGCGCATCAACAATTACATCATGTCCCTTTAAAATTTCATCTGCGTTATTGTCGGTAATAAAAACCGGAATAGCTTCCAGAATTATCTCCGGATTAACTTTTTTAATGTGCTCCTTTGCCACAATAGCTTTTTGCTGTCCAATATTCTCAACATTTGAAAGCAATTGCCTGTTTAGGTTTGAAACATCAAACACATCTCCGTCAATAGCAGTTATGTGCCCAATGCCCAAACGTGCAAGTTGTTCAATAATATGCCCGCCAAGTCCGCCGCACCCAACCACTGCAACTTTTTTCTTTCTTAAAGAAAGATTTTCTTCAGGGCTAAGCATTTTTTCATTCTTGATATATCTGTTCATGACATTCATTTTTATCATTATATAAACATCATTGCGAAAATACTTATAAAAATCATACTTTTGCCAAAAATTATGGACTCAGAATTATGACTAAAAACACTTCGATATTACTTATATATACAGGCGGAACGATTGGAATGGTTGAAGATACCGAAACGGGAGCTCTTAGCCCTTTCGACTTTGAACATCTTACCGAACAGATTCCTGAAATCAAGAAATTCAAGTTTAAAATAGATAGTATTTCATTCGACCCTGTTATAGATTCTTCGAATAACAACCCGGAAGTTTGGATAAAACTTGCTTGTATTATTGAAGAAAATTATGAAAATTATGACGGTTTTGTTATCCTTCATGGTTCAGATACTATGGCATTTACCGCTTCTGCGCTGAGCTTTATGTTGGAAAACCTTTCTAAACCGGTAATTCTTACGGGCTCTCAATTGCCATTGGGCATGATTAGAACAGATGGTAAGGAGAATGTTATTACTGCTATTGAAATTGCGGCTGCAAAAGAAGATGGCAAAGCTATTGTTCCGGAAGTTTGCATCTATTTTGAATATCAGCTTTATAGAGGTAACCGCACACATAAGTTTAATGCTGAACATTTTGAAGCTTTTCGTTCTGTTAATTATCCCGAACTTGCTAGGGCAGGAGTGGAGATAAAATACAATCATTCAGCTATTCACAGGTCTACCGATCAGGAATTCAGGATTTTTACGAATCTTGATACTAATGTTGCCATATTAAAGCTGTTCCCCGGCATTAGCAGAAATACTGTTTCGGCTGTTTTTAATACTAAAGACGTAAAGTCTGTAATAATTGAAACTTATGGTTCCGGCAATGCCCCATCTGCACAGTGGTTTTTGGATGAAGTGAAAAACGCAATAGATAGGGGTATAATAGTTGTGAATGTTACACAATGTAGGGGAGGAGCGGTTCAGATGTCAAAATATGAAACCGGTATTGGACTACAAAAGGCTGGGGTTTTAAGTGGTTATGATATAACAATAGAAGCAGCCGTCACCAAGCTTATGTATTTGCTGGGAGGCGGCTACTCATTGCCTAAATTGAAAAAGTACGTTGAAAAATCCCTTAGAGGGGAAATGTCGGTTTAGCAATCACACTTTTTTTCGTGCATGTAAGGATATCTAAAGTCTGTAGGAGGAGTAAATGTCTCTTTAATTGTTCTTGGACTTATCCATCTTAATAAATTCAAATAACTTCCTGCTTTATCGTTTGTGCCGGATTGTCGCGAACCTCCAAATGGTTGTTGCCCCACAACCGCTCCTGTCGGCTTGTCGTTGAAGTAAAAGTTTCCTGCAGCATATCTAAGTATCTGGCAAGCTTTCGTTCTGGCATAAATATCCTTGCTGAAAATAGCACCGGTAAGTCCGTAAGGAGATGTCTCGTTACACAGCTCTAGGGTTTTTTCAAAATCCTCATCTTCATACACATAAATACTTAAAACTGGACCAAATATCTCTTCTTCCATTGTTGTAAAATGCGGGTCTTTTGCCAACACAACAGTTGGTTCTATAAAATACCCTTTAGATTTATCTCCCTTTCCACCGAAAACAATTTCTGCATCTTTAGAATTTTTCGCTTTTTCAATATATCCCATAATATTGTCAAATGCTTTCTCATCTATAACAGCATTCACAAAATTGCAGAAATCTTTCACGTCTCCTTGTTTTACAAGGCTTAAATTTACTGCCATTTGTTTTTTAATTGGCTCCCATAGCGATTTTGGGATATATGCCCTGGATGCTGCCGAACATTTTTGTCCCTGATATTCAAAAGCTCCTCTTACAAGAGCTGTTGACACTTCTTTCACATCTGCAGAAGGGTGAACAAATACAAAGTCTTTACCTCCGGTTTCTCCTACAATACGCGGATACGATTTGTAATTCTCCAGATTCATAGCTATGTTTTTCCAGATATGATTAAAAGTGCTGTTTCCGCCGGTAAAATGCACCCCACCCAAATCTTTATGCTTCAAAACAATATCGCCAACCATGCTTCCCGAGCCCGGAACAAAGTTTACAACTCCATCAGGAAGACCTGCTTCTTTATAAATCTGCATAAGATAATAGTTGGAAAGCAAGGAAGTGCTGGCGGGTTTCCAAACTACAGTATTGCCAAGTATTACAGGTGCAAGCACCAGGTTTAGTGCAATTGCCGTAAAGTTGAAAGGGCTAACTGCAAAAACAAATCCTTCAAGAGGGCGATATTCTATTCTGTTTAGATTTCCACTCTCTGAATGTGGCTGGTCGTTATAAATTTCAGAAACATAATGTGCGTTAAACCTTAGAAAATCGATTGATTCGCATACTGAATCAATTTCAGCCTGATAAGCATTTTTCCCTTGTCCAACCATTGTAACAGCATTTACCAGAAATCTGTACTTGCCAGAAATCAGGTCTGCTACTTTTAGAATTATTGATACTCTTTCTATCCAGCTGAGAGATGCCCAGTAATTATGTGCATTCATGGCAGCATCAATTGCCATTTTAACTTCTTTTTCGGTTGCCTGATGGTAAATTGCAACAACCTGTTTGTGATTATGAGGGCTTACAACTTTCGCTGTTTTTCCTGTGAAAATTTCCTTCCCACCAATAATTAGAGGAATCTCAATTTGCTGATTACTGTGTTTTTCAATTTCTTTTTCAAGAGCTTTTTGTTCGGGTGTGCCTTCTGAATATTGCATTATAGGCTCGTTTGCCGGACGAGGATAATAAAATTGTGAATTGTTCATGATTTATATTTTAGTTATTTAATTCTAGTTAAAAGGCTATTCTTAATAGCTCTCTACTAAAACAATTTTTATCCAGAAAAGTTTGAAGACAACTATTCGGAATTTCTTTTTTGGTATTGCTTTCTTGCAATACCAATACTAAACTCATACAGGATATATAGAGGAATGCCAACTAGAATTTGGCTGAATACATCCGGAGGTGTAATAATTGCTGAAACAATTAATATTAAAACTATTGCAATTCTTCTGTTCTTTATTAGAAACTCAGGGGTTACAAGACCTATTTTGCTTAAAAAGTATATAATTACAGGAAGTTCAAACACAACACCTGTTGCAAATGTGACCATTGTTACGGTATTGATATATGATTTCAGAGATATTTGATTTTCAACAAATTCACTTACTTGGTAAGATCCAAGGAAATTGATTGCAAGAGGCACTATTAGAAAATACGAGAATAGTATTCCTGCAAAGAATAGAAGAGAGGCTTTAAAAACCCCGTTTTTTGCGCTTTTTTGTTCGTGTTTATGTAGAGCAGGTTTTATAAACCTCCAAAGTTCCCAAAATATATATGGTATTGCAAAAATTATCCCGACAATGATGCTAACAGTTATATGTGTTGTAAACTGTCCTGCCAATTCAATGTTTATAATTTTAAGCGGAAACTGATTAATGCAAATGGCAGGTATTGATAATAATTCGGATAATTTGCAAAACAATTTGTTGGTGAAAAAATAAGATTCTTTTGGAGCAAGTATAATGTTGTTAAAAATGAAATTCTTATTGAGAAATGCAATAATAGCGAAAAGAATGATAGCTAAGGCTGATCTTATAAGATGTTTTCGGAGCTGTTCAATATGCCCCCAAAAACTCATGCTTTCATTCGTTTGTTCTGACATATTGCTTATATTGGAGGTTTGTTGTAAACAAAAAGGGCTGAAACTAATAAAGTAACAACCCTTTTAAAATTTTTTAATTAAGACTGCAAAGAACAGAAATCCTTATGCAGGATGAATTGCTTCAACCGGACATACATCTGCACAAGCACCACAGTCTGTACAAGCGTCTGGATCAATTTTGTAGATATCACCTTCAGCGATCGCTTCAACCGGACATTCATCTATGCAACTGCCACATGCAGTGCAATCTTCAGTTATTACGTAAGCCATTACTTCAAATTTTAGGTTATTGAATACACTTTATTTCGATTGCAAATATAATATGTTCTTAGTCTTTTATGAAGAAAAAAATGCTTTTTGTTAAAATTTGGAATTGTTTTAAATAAGGGATTATAATTTTATAAAAAAGAGACCGATTTATTTGAATAATTAATAATTAAACCTTTAACTTCGCACTCAGAAACAAATAAAAAAAATTGTTTCATAAACATCAATAAACCAATTCATTATATATTTTATCAAATTAAATTTTTATGACAAAAAAATCACAAATCATAGAACTTGAGGACGTGGTTGTTAAGTTTGTCGGTGACTCGGGTGATGGAATGCAGCTAACCGGAACTTTATTTTCTGATGTTGCAGCCCAATCAGGCAACGACCTAGCAACTTTTCCTGATTTCCCTGCTGAAATCAGAGCACCGCAAAATACTCTTGCAGGAGTAAGCGGTTTTCAGGTACATCTTGGAAAAAGGAAAATATTTACATCTGGCGACTTATGTGATGTATTAGTTGTTATGAACCCCGCATCCCTTAAAACAAACCTCAAATGGGTTAAGCCTGGTGCTACTATCATTGCTGATGAAACTGCATTTGATGATGCAGCTATTGAAAAGGCGGGATATACTACTAATCCTCTAAAAGATGGTAGTCTTAGTTCCTACAATCTTATTAGTGCCCCTATTACTCTTCTTACAAAAGAAAGTATGGTCGGATTAGACATTGATAAAAAATCTGCGGAAAGAACTAAGAATATGTTTGTTCTTGGTATGATGTTCTTCCTTTTCCAGAAAGAAATTGACAAAACTCTCGACTTTATTGCAAAGAAATTTGCTGACAAAGAAAAATTAGTTATAGCAAACCAAGCTGCTATAAAAGCAGGTTATAATTATGTTGAAACTGTCGAGTATATTAAATCTACATACAGAATTAGTGCTGCTCCTCTTCCAAAAGGGCGTTATCGCAGTATTACAGGTAATATTGCTACTGCATGGGGGTTCTTAGCCGCAAGTGAGCGTTCAGGAAGACCTCTATTCCTTGGTTCTTATCCTATCACTCCGGCTACCGAAATTTTAATGGAATTATCTAAGCATAAATCTTTAGGAGCAAGAGTTTTTCAGGCTGAAGACGAAATTGCAGGTATTTGCTCTGCTATTGGAGCAAGCTTTAGTGGAAATTTAGCTCTTACTACTACTTCAGGACCGGGTCTTTCTCTTAAAAGTGAGGCAATGGGGTTGGCTGTTATAACTGAATTACCTCTTGTTGTTGTAAATGTTCAAAGAGCAGGCCCTTCTACAGGTATGCCAACAAAAAGTGAGCAAAGCGACCTTATGCAAGCTTTGTTTGGAAGAAATGGTGAATGTCCAATGGTTGTGATGGCAGCATCAAGCCCGGCTAATTGCTTCTATAACGCATATTATGCAGCAAAAATTAGCCTTGAGCATATGACTCCGGTTATTCTACTTACCGACGGATATATCGGATTTGGTTCAGAATTATTTAGAATTCCTAAAACTTCCGATTTACCTGAGATTAAGACCAGATTAGCTAAGCCAACTAATGGTGAAACTAAATTTAAACCTTACCAAAGAGATGAAAAAACTCTGGCTCGCGAATGGGCTATACCCGGAATGGAAGGTTTAAGACATAGAATTGGAGGTCTTGAAAAAACTAATGTTGATGGTATTGTTTCAACAGATCCTCATAACCATGAACTAATGGTAGAGCTTAGAGAAGAAAAAGTTAACAGAATAGCTGATTATATTCCTGAACAGGAAGTAGTTGGCGAAGATTCTGGCGACGTTCTTGTTGTTGGTTGGGGTGGAACTGAAGGCGCACTTAAGTCGACAGTAATGAATATGCAAAAAGATGGACATAAAATTAGTCTGGCGCATTTCAGCTTTATTAAACCTTTCCCGAAAAATACACAGAAAATTTTCTCCAAATTCAAAAAGATAATCGTTTGTGAGTTGAATAAAGGTCAGCTTGTAAACTATTTAAGAATGACATTCCCTGAATTTAAATATCATCAGTATAATAAAGTACAGGGCATTCCATTTCATTTGAATGAATTAACTGAAGTGTTTACAAAATTGATAAAGGAATAATATCATGATAGAAAGAAACTTAGTTGAAAAGTCTCCTGTAGCTTTAACAAAAGAAGATTTTGTTAGCGATCAAATGGTAAAATGGTGCCCGGGTTGCGGCGCTCATGCTATTCTTGCTGCAGTTGAAAAAGTATTTCCTCAAATCGGTTACAAGAAAGAAAACTTTGTTTTCGTATCAGGTATCGGTTGCTCATCAAGATTTCCATACTATGTAAACACATACGGGTTTCATGGTATACATGGGCGTGCTCTTGCAATAGCTTCAGGAGTTAAACTTGCTAATCCAAAACTAAGTGTTTGGGTTGCTACAGGCGACGGTGACTCTATGGCTATTGGTGGAAATCATTTTATTCATACTATTAGAAGAAATATCGACCTTAATGTTTTATTGTTCAATAATCAAATTTATGGTCTTACAAAAGGTCAGTATTCTCCTACAACACCAATGGGAACTGTAACAAAAACATCTCCTTATGGAACTATCGAACATCCTTTTGTTACCGCTGGGCTTGTTATGGGTGCTCAAGGTACTTTCTTTGCTCGTGTTCCTGATAATAACATTTCTCTTATGACGGAAATGATGCAGGAAGCTGCAATGCACGACGGCACTTCTGTTGTCGAAATTTTGCAAAATTGTATCATTTTCGCCGACAAAACTCATGCTGATGTTGTTTCAAGAGAAGTTAAGGATGAACGTCAATTAATCCTTAAACACGGTCAACCAATGATCTTTGGCAAGAATAACGACAAAGGGATTATTCTTGATGGAACCAAATTAAGAGTCGTGAAAATTGGTGAAAATGGTATTACTGTTGACAAATTGATGGTTCATGATCAGTTTAGCAACGACCCCGGTATTCATAGAATGCTCGGAAGAATGATGCCTCCTGAATTCCCTGTTGCAATGGGTGTAATTAGATCATCAAAATCTAATACTTATGATCAACTTTTTGAAAATCAAATAAAAAAAGCAAAGGAAAAAGCAAAATATAAAAAAATGGACGATCTTCTGAATAGCGAAGATACTTGGGAAATATAAATTTCCTCTGAAACTGTTACAGGCACTTTTTGCATTAGTTTGATAAATTCTTACTTTTGAAAAAGTGCCTTTTTAATTATAAAAAGTTTAATTGAACAATAATGCCCCAAAGAATTAGCAAGTCATTCGAGATTTTAAATTCAAAAGAATTCAAAAAGAATTTACTTTTTTGGGCTGAAGAGAACTTCGAAACATTTTGCTTGCTTTCTTCTAATAATTATGATATTGATAAATACTCTTCTTTGAAGAATGTATTTGCAGCAGGAGTGATTGATTCAATTACTGTTGATGAAGGCGATAATGACGCTTTTCAAAAACTCAAAGAATTTGCTGATGCTTCAAATGATTGGTCGTTTGGATTCTTATCTTACGATCTTAAAAACCAAATTGAAAGACTGTCATCAGAAAATTTAGATAGAATAGGGCTTCCTCTTTTGTTTTTCTTTAAACCCTTATTGCTCATAAAGTTTGATGAAACTATTGCAGAGATTGAAATTATGAAAAATTCTGCATTTATTCCTGAAGAATTATTTCAAGAAGTAATGCATTATAAAACGGAGAGCAAAAGAAATCATGAAAATATTAATATAAAAGCAAAAACAAGCAAAAAGGAATACATAGATAATGTAAAGAATATAAAGAATCATATTCAGTTAGGCGATATTTATGAAATGAACTATTGCATTGAGTTTTTTGCTGAAGATGCAGTAATAGATCCTGTAGAATGTTTTCTCAAACTCAATGATATTTCCCCAACACCTTTCTCTGCTTTTTTCAAACATGATGATAAATTTTTGTTGTGTGCAAGTCCGGAAAGATTTTTAAAAAAATTGGGCAAAAAAATTATTTCCCAACCCATAAAAGGGACTTTAGCCAGAGGTATAAACGAGACAGAAGACTATCTTAATGCAGATTTATTATACAATGATCAAAAAGAAAGAAGTGAAAATGTTATGATTGTTGATTTGGTTAGGAATGATTTGTCAAAATCAGCAATAAAGGGAAGTGTTTTTGTGGAAGAACTTTTTGGTATTTATAAATTTCCAAAAGTTTTCCAAATGATTTCCACAGTTTCTTCAGAATTATCTGATCAATATCATTATACAGAAGCTCTGAAAATGGCATTTCCAATGGGTTCAATGACAGGGGCACCAAAGATTAGAGCAATGCAGCTTGCGGAAGAATATGAGACAACAAAACGTGGATTATATTCTGGCTCAATTGGCTACATAGATTCTAATAAAGATTTTGATTTTAATGTAGTTATAAGATCAGTGATTTATTCAAGAAATAATTCTTGTCTTAGCTTTATGGCCGGCAGTGCCATTACAATCGGGTCTAATCCGGAAAAAGAATACCTGGAATGCTTGCTAAAGGCTCAATCAATGGCATCAATATTTAATCATAAGTTGGAAAATGAATGAAAAATTTTACATTTGCCAAAAAATTGACTGAGTTTGTTTGAAGCAAAAAAAATGCGGAAATTACGTCGATTATATTTAATTTTATTTGTTATATTGCGCAAGGATTTGAAATTGTTTTAATGTTTTCGGTAAATCCTAATAAGGGAAATGGCAGTTCAAGTTAATGTAACTAAGGAAGACATCACAAGACTAGTGTTTGAAGTTAAAAGGCTTTTTAACTTCGACTTTAGTGAGTATGCAGAGCAATCTTTTAAAAGAAGGATTGAGCACGTATTGGTTACTTACAACATAAATTCTGTTGAAACCCTTATTAGAAAACTTCGAGATGATAAAGAACGAAATCAGAAATTCATTAATGACATTACGGTTAATACTACCGAACTTTTCAGAGATACCGACGTTTGGCTTAACCTCAGACGTAATGTTCTCCCAAAACTTAAAACCAAAACAAATTTAAACATTTGGCATGCCGGCTGTTCAAGCGGTGAAGAAGTATATTCAATGCTTATTTTACTTAATGAGATGGATATGCTTTTTAATGCTAAAGTATTTGCAACAGACATAAATACCGAAATTATTAACAGAGCAAAAAGTGGAGTGTTTAACAGTAGGTTGCATCATGCCTATTTTGACAGTTTTGATAAGGTTGTAAAAACAAACCCTCTTAACTTTGAAGAAACAATTGAAGTGCCTTACGAAAAGTACTTCATTATTGATAACGCCAAGAAATCATTTGTGGTGAAAGACTTTCTTAGAGATAAAGTTACTTTCAAATACCACAATCTTACCGAAGGATCTATATTTTATAAGTTCGACCTTATTTTATGCCGCAATGTGATTATCTATTTTAACACAGAACTTCAAAACAAAGTCGTTTCTCTTTTCCACGAAAGTTTATTTCAGGACGGAATGTTGCTTATCGGAGCTCACGAGAACATAAGCTATCTTCCGGTTGGAAATAAGTTTGAAACAAAAATTATGAAGGGCTTGTACTTCAAAAAATAAAACAAATGCGATTTCCTATTATATTTTCATTTTTGCTTTTTCTTTTTAACCAATCTGCTTGTTTTTCATTTGACGATGCAGAAGAAGATGTGAGAAATCTGCCCGTTAAAGAAAGAATCTTTATCGGACTTTCTGCCGGACTGTCCTTTTCCAGCTTCGAAACCAGCATTATTCTTTCTCCCTCTATTGGTTATAGAATCACAAATCGATTGAGCTCAGGAGTTGGCGGCACTTATCAGTATTTTAGCGATAGGTCGTTTGGTCGGGTTTTTAACACCCATATATATGGCTGGAGCGTTTTTAGTCGCTTTGTTTTGTATAAAGGGTTTTTTGCTCACGGAGAAGTCGAATCCCTCAATATGAAATCCAGAGATTTCGAAAACTCAGGTCCAACAAGGATATGGGAAATGAATTATTTTTTAGGACCAGGATATAGATTAAGGATTGGCGAAAAAGCATACTTCAACCTGTTGTTGCTTTACAACTTCAACGACAAAAGCCAAATATACTTTCAAAATCCTATTTTTCGCTTCAACTTTGAAATAGGATTATAATATTACTGAATATTTATTTCTATAACAAACTTTCAACTTTTCTCCAGTCAACAAGTTCCCAAAAAGCAGCTGCATAGTCAGGCCTCCTGTTTTGAAAGTCTATATAATATGCATGCTCCCAAACATCGCAAGTTAACAGAGGCTTCAATCCTTTTGTTAGTGGATTACCTGCATTGCTTTCCTGGCTAATAACTAGTTTTCCATTCTTGCCTTTTGAAAGCCAAGCCCATCCACTGCCAAATAAAGTAACAGCAGCATTTGTGAATTCTGCCTTGAACTTTTCAAAACTGCCAAAGTTTTCATTAATGACGTTTAGTATTATCTCATTTGGATTTCCCAAACCTTTTGGACCAAGGATATTCCAATAAAATGTGTGGTTCCATATCTGAGCAGCATTATTGAAAATAGCACCACTGGAATTTAAAATAATATCTTCGAGTGATGATTTTTCAAATTCACTTCCTTTAATTAGCTCATTCAGCTTATTTACATAAGCCTGATGGTGTTTCCCATAATGAAATCCTATGGTTTTTTCTGAAATATGCGGTTCCAATGCATTTTCGGCATATGGAAGAGCGGGTAAAATGAAAGACATAATTACTTTTTTTTGGTTTCACACAAATATATAAATAATATAAGCGTTTTTTGTATTTTTATCCCATAAACTTGTTTTAATTTTTATCTAAAATACTTGATTATGAAAAAGTTATTTGTTGTTTTATTAGTGTCAGCGTTTTTTATTACTGCTTGTGGCCCTTCTGCTGAAGATGCTGAAGCTCAAAGGATCAAAGATTCTATTCAACTGGAAGAAGACCGGGTTAAAATTCTTGAAAAAGCAAACGAATTATTAGTGCCTGATTCTTTAAGTACTGAAAATAAAGATGAAAAAGAGGAGGATGATTCAGGTTGCTAGATTTTTTGACAATCTTTCTCATTGAATATTTTTAAGCAAACAAACTCCAATTATTTATTTTTGTTTGGGTTAAATTATTTTATAATTGTAGTAAAAATTCCATAAATTTGCAATCTCTTATAATTAAGGGATATGCTATTTGAAATGCCCGGGTGGCGGAATTGGTAGACGCGTTGGTCTCAAACACCAATGGTAGCAATACCGTGCCGGTTCGATCCCGGCCCCGGGTACTTTTCATTTTGCTTGTCATATAACCTCCAAATAAAACAAAATAATGACTAAAGAAGTTAGAATTTTTTCCGGGAGCGCATCTACTTACCTTGCAACAAAAATCGCTGAAACTTATGGACTACCTCTAGGTAAAGTTGCTGTTTCAAGATTCTGTGATGGCGAATTTCAGCCATCTTTCGAAGAAACATTAAGAGGGCATGATGTGTTTATTGTTCAAAGTACTTTTCCACCTTCTGAAAATTTAATGGAACTACTTTTACTAGTTGATGCTGCAAAAAGAGCTTCAGCTAATCAGGTTATTGCAGTAATGCCGTATTTTGGGTTTGCTCGCCAGGATAGAAAAGATAAACCGCGTGTTCCAATTGGAGCTAAGCTTATTGCTAATCTGCTTACAGCTGCAGGAGTTGATAGAGTGATTACTATGGATCTTCACGCCGACCAAATTCAAGGATTTTTTGATCGCCCGGTTGACCATCTATATGCTTCTTCAATTTTTGTACCTTATATCAAAAATCTTAAACTACCTAATCTTGTCATGGCTTCGCCCGATACAGGAGGCACTAGAAGAGCTGCTGCGTATGCCAAATTCCTTGATTGTGATCTTGTTATTTGTTATAAACAAAGATCTAAAGCAAATCAGATTGACAGAATGGTGCTTATTGGAGATGTTAAAGATAAAGATGTTGTTCTTGTTGATGATATTATTGACACTGCCGGCTCTATTACAAAAGCTGCCAAAATGATTATGGATAATGGCGCCAGAAGCATTAGAGCTGCTGTAACTCATCCTATTTTCTCTGCTAATGCTCATCAGCTTATTGAAAGTAGCGTTTTTGCTGAGGTTATCGTTACTGACACTATACCTATGAAACAAGAAAATTCTAAGGTAACAGTTTTGTCGACTAGCAAAATCTTCTCAGATGTTATAAATAAAGTTCATACACACGAATCAATAAGCTCTCATTTCCAGTTTACTACTATGTTGTAATGATTGGAATTTATTTAAAAATATTTTCAAAACTTTGGCTGCAAAGTATTATCTTTGCAGCCTGTTTTTTTAACAGGTTGTATTAATCAGATTTTCAAACATTTAATATTTAAACATTATGAAAATAGTATCTATGAGCGGTTCTCCTAGAGAGAACGTAGGGAAAAAAGATGCAAAAATATTACGCAGACAAGGTTTAATTCCTTGCGTATTATATGGCGGAAAAGAACAATATCACTTTACTCTTACTGAATTGCAATTCAGAGATGTTGTATTTGTTCCAGACGCTTGTCTTATTAAGCTTAGTATCGATAAGAAAGAATACAAAGCAATTCTTCAAGATATTCAATTTCATCCGGTAACTGACAGAATTATTCATGCCGATTTTCTAGAAGTAATTGATGGTAAACCAATAAAAATTGAAGTTCCAATCAAATTAAAAGGCAGCTCACCGGGTGTTATTAAAGGTGGTAAACTTCATATCAAACAAAGAAAACTAAAAGTTAGAGGTTTGGCAGATATTATTCCTGCGTATCTTGACGTTGATATTTCAAAACTTGATATTGGTGGTTCAATTATCGTTGGTGAACTTGCTCAAGAAGGTCTAGAATTCCTTAATGTGCCTAATTCAGTTTTGGTTATGGTTAAAACTACACGCGTTGCTGCTGCAGGTCCTGAAGACGGAACTGAAGAAAGCGCAGCCGGAGATAACCCTCAAGCATAATAGTTATTAGGTCATAACATATTTTATTGTTAAAACAGGCATAAAGTGTAACTTTATGCCTGTTTTTAATTCATAAAAGATTAAGCATGTTTAACAGATTTCTCAGCCTTTTTAATAAAAAGACTAAGGCTGATTTAAATAATGAGCAATTAGTGAAATATTTAATTGTAGGTTTAGGAAATATAGGTCCGGATTATCATAATACACGCCATAATATTGGCTTTATGGTGGTTGATAAGCTTGCAGAGAAAAAAGATGCCGTTTTTACTCCTGCCAGATATGGAGACAAAACTGAATTTAAGTATAAGGGAAGGTTGTTTATCCTTGTTAAACCTAGTACATACATGAATCTGAGCGGCAAGGCGATTAATTATTGGTTGGAGAAAGAAAAAATTCCTTACGAAAACTTACTTGTTATTGTTGATGATTTAGCTCTTCCTCTTGGAGTTCTTAGAATGAAAACAAAAGGTGGTGATGGTGGTCACAATGGTCTAAACAGTATTATTAGTATTCTAGGCTCAAATGCTTTTTCGCGACTTAGATTTGGGATTGGCAATGAGTTTCATAAAGGCGCACAAGTTGGTTATGTGCTCGGAAAGTGGACAAGTAAAGAAATGGATTTAATAAACCCAAGAATTGAAGTTGCCTGCGATGCAGTGCTTAGTTTTGGAACTATTGGGCCAGAACGTACAATGAATGTATTTAATTCAAAATAATTTCAGGTAATGAAAATTACTTTGTAACTATCCTCGACAATTGCTTAGCTAATACAATTCTTTTTCTTTTAAGTTTCGCGTCTTTTGTCAAAATATGCATTATCCCTTCAGGGTCTTTTGTAGATTTGAGAATCTCCTGATTATCAGTTATCATCTTTTCAAGTTTCTTTAGCTTAAAAGAATAAAGTATTCCCAATATGTTTTGCTTTAGATTGTCTACTTCTTTGTTAACATATATAGAATGCTTTGTTTTCCATTGATCACTTAGCGAATATCTAGAGCTAAGCAATTCTATGGCAAGATCTCTTATGTTGGCATCATCATTATGTAAAAAGGCATTTTCCCCTGTAAATGTGTCATTATTCCTTGATGCAACTATTATGTCAAATAAGGCTTGGTAAGATTCATTCTCGAATTTTATATCATCACCACCAATCTCATCTGCCATGAAGTCAATTATGCGAATATGTTCTTCAATTTCCTTATTGTCCTCATCTTTAAAAGTGAAAGATATCTCATTAAGTCCATATTGCATCATAACTCTTAAAATTTCTTTTTCTTGGTACTCCGAGTTATATATTGGTTTAAGCTGTTCAGGTGGCATTATAACTTCAACCTCAGCTTCAGCATTTGATTCGTTGTCTTCTCTTCTAAACTGCTCTTTTAGTTTTTGCTTCCTCTGTTTGTTTATTTCTATATGAAGAATTTTTTCATCAACATTTACAAGTGAGCTACATTTCTGAACATATAGAGTTCTGGTAATAGGATCTGGAATTAATGAAATAGTATTTGCAATCTCTTTAATAATTCCGGCTTTCTTTATTGGGTCATCTTTAGTTTCTTTATATAATAATCCGGTTTTAAAAGATATAAAGTCAACTAAGTTTGTATCTAAATACTCTCTTACTTCAGCCGGTCTATATTTTTTCGCATAGGAGTCGGGATCTTCACCTTCCGGAAACAAAACTATTCTTACATTCATCCCTTCCTCAAGTATCATGTCTGTACTTCTGAAAGCAGCTTTTATTCCGGCAGCATCAGAGTCGAAAAGCAGTGTTATGTTGTTTGTGTATCTTCTCAAGAGCTTTATCTGTTCTATTGTTAGAGAAGTTCCTGATGATGAAACAACATTTTCTATTCCGGCTTGATGCATAGAAATTACATCTGTATATCCTTCAACCAGATAGCAATTATCTTCTTTAACAATTGCAGATTTAGCGAAGTATAAACCATATAATACTTTGCTTTTTTGGTATATTTCAGACTCTGCAGAATTTAAATATTTTGCTTTGTCTTTTTCTGATGTTAGAATTCTTGCACCAAAGCCTAATACTCTTCCGCTAAGATTATGTATAGGGAAAATTACTCTTGCTCGAAATGTATCGTACAACGACCCATCTTTTAATTTGGAAAGGCTTGTCTCAAGCAACAGCTCTTTTTGATATCCATTCTTTTGGGCATGCTTAGTGAAATCATCCCATTTGTTGGGGCAATATCCAAGTCCAAACTTTATTATTGTATCAGTTGTAAAGCCTCTCTCTTTAAAATATGTAAGCCCGATCGACTTTCCTTCTTCTGAATTATTAAGCGTATCGGAAAAATACTTTTGTGCAAATGCCGATAGGTTAAACAAACTTTCTTTCTCGTCAATTGCTTGTTGCTGTTCAGCATCAGGAATTATTTCTTCAATGTGAATGTTGTATTTTTTTGCAAGAAATTTTAATGCTTCAGGATAGGTAAAATGCTCATGATCCATTACAAAATTAACAGCATTGCCTCCTTTGCCGCAGCCAAAACATTTAAAAATACCTTTTGATGCCGAAACTGAAAACGAGGGTGTCTTTTCGTCATGGAAAGGACAAAGTCCGATATAATTTGCACCTCTCTTCTTTAATGTCACAAACTCTCCAATTACCTCTTCTATTCGGGCAATATCCATTATTTGGTCTATAGTCTCTTTTGTGATCAATTTTTTGAGGTGTTTTGAGAGTTTTTATTTTGGGAATTTTCTAATCCCACTCAGTTGCTATTGTGAATGTGCATTTTGATCCTATAACATTACTTTTAACTTCAATTCTTAAAGGAGATTTTAAAGTTATCTCAAGCGTTTTTTCAATCCAGCCTGATATCCTATGAATTATAAGCTTATCTTTCTCATCAAATCCCGAAAACTGCATTATAGCTTTTTTATCTCTCTTTTCCAAAATTGTAATATCGGAAGGGTTATAATATGTGCCGAATACACTGCTGGCGCGACTTAATACAAAATGTGGGCTACTAACTCTGACAAATAATTTATAAATACCCTTTAAAGCAACTTCGGCACTGAATCTGCCTAATTCTTTTGCAGCCATTATATGGTCACCACCAAAAAACATATCGCCTACTTTCTGAGTTGGTATGATAACAGATTCAGTAAGGGGATACCAATTAGTTGCATAAACGCCATCTAAAATAATTGATTTTGATGTTTCCGGTAATGCATTTATCCATTCACGAAATTTTTCGTTATATCTTGCCCTAACAAAGTCAGGGGTTGCCTTAACTGCAGTTCCTTTAATTAGCATAATGTATTTGTTTAATGTTGTGTATTTTGTTTAGATGTCTGTATTTGCATAATAACAATGCCTGCAAAGTGGTTCGTATGATTCAGTTTCTCCCAAAACTACTAGCTTTTCACTGGCAATTTTTCTGTATGAATAATTTGCAAGATTACCGCACCTTACACATATTGCATGAACTTTTGTTATATATTCTGCATTTGCAAGTAATGCCGGCATAGGACCGAAAGGATTTCCTTTAAAGTCCATATCCAATCCGGCAACTATTACTCTAATTCCTTGATTTGCCAATTGTTTGCAAACATTTGGCAATTCTGAGTCGAAAAACTGCGCTTCATCAATTCCTACAACATCAACTTCATTGGTTAAAAGCAAAATGTTTGAAGATGCCGGCACAGGAGTCGACATAATAGCGTTTGAATCATGAGATACAACTTTTTCTTCATCATACCTTATATCAACTGCCGGCTTAAAAATTTCTACTCTTTGCTTGGCAAACTTAGCCCTTTTTAACCTGCGTATCAATTCCTCGGTCTTCCCGGAAAACATACTTCCGCAAATTACCTCTATCCAACCCCTTGATGTTTTGTTGTTTACGTCTTTTTCAAGAAACATATATTGATATTTCTTTTATTTTTAACTTTACATTGTTTTTCGAAACAAATTTAAAAAAAGATAACCTTTAACTAAGCTTTTTTTCAGAAAAGAATTAACAGTTAATTACAATAAAATTGTTTTACATTCGTGCTATATAAAACCGACTTCAAACACATTAATATCATATGGAACATACAGATTTAAAAGATAGAATTATAGTTTTACTTGAAAAAATTGTAGAACGCAACAACTTTCTTGTAAGAAATGAGAAAATCAGTCTGCTTGAGATTGACATTGTAATGGAAGATTTAAAAAATCTTTATGAGGTTTATTATAGCCTTAAGAAGCAAATTCAAAATGGCGACAGCTCTGTTTTAAGTCCCAAAAAGGAAGTTTATGAATCTTTTAAAGAAAGTGCTGTGCAAATGCCGGATAATATTGTGCAGGAAAAAATGGAAGAAGTTAAGGCTGAGCCAATAAAAGAAGAAAAACCTGTAATGCCGGTTGTCGAAGAACCTAAATTAGAAGTAAAGCAAGAGGTTGCCGAAGAGGTTAATGTTAAAGAAGTTGTTGTTGAAAAAAGCGAGGAAATTGAAATAGTTGAAGAAGTTTCTATTGTTACGGAAAAAACGGAAGTTGTTGTGGAGGCAAAAGAAACTATTAAACAAGAAAATATAGAAGTGGAGGTTGCAAAAGAAGAATACACTTCTGAAAATGAAGAATTATTAAATAAAACAATAGGTGAGAAATTTGTTTCTGCTGAAAGTTCTCTTCACGATAGAATTGCAAGCAAAAAAGAAGACTTAAGTATAGCAGCAAAATTGCAACAAACATCAATTACAAGTCTAAAAGATGCTATTGGCGTTAATGAGAAGTTTTTATTTATAAATGAACTTTTTAATGGAAATATTCAGGAATATAACCAATCAGTTGAGAAACTGAATAACTTCCCAAATATGCAACAAGCCTTTGAATTTGTCAATGAACTTACAACCAAATTTGCCTGGGATGGCAATAAGTCGGCTTCAACTATTGAAAAGTTTGCAGGTCTCATTCAACGTAGGTATATGAACAATTAATGCAATATGCCTAAACTATATATTATTCCTACACCTATAGGTAATCTTGAAGATATAACAATCAGGGCTCTAAATGTTTTGAAAAGCCTTGATTTTTTATTAGCTGAAGATACCAGAAAAACATCAATTTTGTTGTCAAGATATGAGATTAAAGTGAAAATGGTATCATATCATATGCACAACGAACACAAGATTTTACAAAATATTATTGATAAGATAGAATTAGGCTTGAATGTTGGGCTTGTTAGCGACGCCGGTACCCCTGGAATATCCGATCCTGGATTTCTTATTGTTAGGGAATGTGTTAAGCACGGAATAGCGGTGGAGTGTCTGCCGGGTGCTTCAGCATTTGTTCCGGCCCTCGTAAACAGTGGATTGCCTTGCGATAAATTTTGTTTTGAAGGGTTTTTGCCGGTGAAAAAAGGTCGCAAAACCAGATTAGAGATTCTAGCCCATGAGCCCAGAACAATGGTGTTTTATGAATCTCCACATAAGCTTCTAAAAACATTAAATGATTTGGCCGGTATATTTGGAAACGAAAGGCAAGCTTGTGTAAGCAGAGAATTATCTAAAATACATGAAGAAAATGTCAGGGGCTCATTATCAGAGATAATTCAGCATTATGAAAAATCCACGGTAAAAGGTGAGATAGTGATAGTTGTGGCAGGTATAGACAGTTAGAGTAAGCATATAACTACCGGCAAACTAGGTTCATTCCAAAAATATCTACTAAATGATTTTTTAGTTTTGATTTAACTTCTTCAATATCTAATTTTTTTCCTAATTCGACCTCAAGTGAAGTTGCTTTCTTATCAGTGAAACCGCAGGGATTTATATAGTTATAGTAATTAAGGTCTGTGTTAACATTGAATGCAAACCCATGCATTGTGACCCATCTGCTTGTGCGAATTCCAATGGCGCAAATTTTTCTTGTTTTACCTGGCAAATTAATATCTAACCAAACACCTGATGCTCCATTAAGCCTATCTCCATGAAGTCCATATTCTGCTATTGTTCTAATTGCTGCCTCCTCAAGAAACTCAACATATTGCCGTATGTTTGGATTAAAATTGTCGAGGTCAAGTATAGGATACCCAACAATCTGACCCGGTCCGTGATATGTAATGTCGCCACCTCGATCAATTTTTACAAAACTTGCTTTTTTTGCAGCTAGTTCTGCAATCCCGGCAAGTAGGTTATTTTCCTGCCCATTTTTACCTAATGTATACACATGAGGATGCTCGCAGAATAGCATGTAATTATCAGTAGGAGAGTGTTCAGAAACTCTCTCTTTATCTCTGTTAATGAGTTTCTGGCATATAATTGAATTAAAAAGATCTTCTTGATATTTCCAGGCATCTACATATTCTATCAGTTTAAGATCCTGAAAATAAACATTGTTATTCTTTGTCATGCAATAGCTAACTATTTTTTTGCTTCGAAATGTTGTTCTAAAAGCCTTGCAACATACTTGCCAATAATGTCAAATTCTAAATTAACAACCGTTCCTTTTTTGAAATCTCCAAAATTGGTCATGTCATAAGTATATGGAATAATAGCTACAGAAAAAATTCCCGGTTCAGAATCGACTACAGTAAGACTAACACCATTAACCGAAATTGAGCCTTTTTCCACTGTAATATTTTTGGGACCCCTGTCGTATTCAAAATAGAATTTCCAACTTCCGTCAAATTCTTCAACTTTAATGCAAACAGCAGTTTGATCAACATGCCCCTGAACAATATGTCCGTCAAGCCTGCCATCAAGCTTCATGCATCTTTCAAGGTTAACTCTGTATCCTGTTTCCCATGTGCGCATGTTAGTTTTATCAAGTGTTTCCTGAATTGCAGTAACTGTATATTGTTTCTTAGATTTATCAACATTAACAATTGTAAGGCATATCCCGTCGTGAGCCATGCTTTGATCTACTTTTAATTCTTCGGCTATCTCAGTCTCAATAGTGAAATGGATATTACCTCTGTCTTTTTCAATTTTCGCAACCTTTCCGGTTAATTCAACTATTCCTGTAAACATATGCTTTAGTTTTATTTGTAATTGATTTGCAAAATTATAATTATTTTATCCTTTCTCAATTATGTTAGCCTTGTATTTGACTTTTTTATAAAATCATTAGCGATTTTGATGAATAAAGAAAGAAATCAAAATTTTAGTAATTCATTATATCGCCTTCTATAATAGGCACTTGCCTTGTGAAACCTTCTTCTAAAGATACTAGCGTTTCTGTTCCTGTTACTTCCTTTATCATCTGTATTTTTTCAATAATAAGCTTCTTAAGATGCTCGTTGTTCTTTGTAAATACCTTTACAAAGAGAGAATATCTTCCCGAAATATGGTGACATTCAACAACTTCCGGAATTTGCTTGATTTTCTGAAAAACTGTTTCATGTGTAGTCGGACTAGTTAGATTTACCTGTATGCCAATGTATGCACAAGTATGATAACCAAGCCCTTTTGGGTTTAAAATGAATTGCGAACCACCTACTAGTCCAGCATCAAATAGCTTTTGAACCCTCTGATGTATAGCAGCTCCTGTAACTCCGCATTCTCTTGCAACTTCAAGATAGGGTTCGCGAGCGTTTTTAGTTAAAATTTCTAAAATTTTCTTATCGGTACTATCAATTTGAAAGTTTTTATTCATTTTATTTAAAAATTAGATTAATAAAAATTGCAAAATGCACTTATATGGTTTTAAAATGAAACATGATATTGCAAATATATGAAATATTGTTATTAAAATGTCGAATAAGTGAAAAATTATAATACTTTTGTACTCGAAAAGCATAACTAATAATTATACTCTTAAACTTCATATAATAAGGTCTAATTATTAAAACTTTCTTCATAATAATAAGTGTTTTGGTTGGTTGATTGGTTACCCCGGATTGTGGTGAGTCCGGGGTTTACTTTTTATATGATGCTAGCTATAATAAAAAAGAGGCTGAATAAAGTTTATCGGAATAAAACTATTAATTCAGCCCCTATTCTTAATTAGGCAGTTTATTTATATTTCGGCTTCACACCCATATTGTAAAACATGAATGCCCATGTATCGCTTGCTTCTTCAATTATTTTTGAAGTTGGTTTTCCCGCTCCATGTCCTGCGTCAGTTTCAATTCTTATAATTACCGGATTTGAGCCTTTGTGTTTTCTTTGAAGTTCAGCAATAAATTTAAAACTATGTGCCGGAACCACCCTGTCGTCATGGTCGGCAGTTGTAACCATTGTAGCTGGATAGTGAACTCCTTCTTTAATGTTGTGCAATGGCGAATATGCATATAAATTATTGAAATGCACTGAATCTTGACTTGTGCCATAATCTGTAGCCCATGCCCAGCCAATTGTAAATAAGTGATATCTCAACATATCCATTACTCCAACCGCAGGGAAAGCAACCTTAAATAATTCAGGTCTTTGAGCCATCACAGCCCCAACAAGTAAGCCTCCATTTGAGCCTCCTTGAAGAGCTAGTTTCTCAGAAGATGTGTATTTTTCTGCAATTAGATATTCTGCTGCAGCAATAAAATCATCAAATACATTTTGTTTATTCAATTGTGTTCCTGCCATATGCCAGTCTCTTCCATATTCACCGCCGCCTCGTATGTTTGCAACAGCGTATATCCCGTCATTTTCAAGTAAAATAATTCTTGATGCGCTGAATCCGGGAGTTAGACTTGCGTTAAATCCACCATAGCCGTATAACAGTGTTGGGTTTTTACCATTAAGTTTTAAACCTTTTTTATGTACAATAAACATAGGCACTTTTGTGCCGTCTTTGCTTGTATAAAAAACTTGCTTTGTTTCATATGCCTCTGGATCAAAATCAATTTCAGGAGCAAAATGTACTTCGTAAGAATTTGCTGCAACGGCGTACTTAAAAATTGTAGAAGGATAAGTATAGGAAGCAAAAGAGAAAAAAGCAGTGTTTTCATCTTTCTTTCCGCTGAAACTGCCAAAACTTCCAAGTCCGGGGAGTTCAAGCTCTCCTGTTCTATTTCCTTCATAGTCATAAATATATATTCTGCTGCTAGCATCTTTCATGTAATGTGCAAATAGTTTTCCGCCAATCTCAGATACACCCCTTAAAACTTCTTCTTGTTCTGGCAATATAACTCTCCAGTTGTCTGAAGCAGGATTGTTTGGGTCAATCAATACTAGTCTGTATTTTGGTGCATCGTGGTTGGTTCTCACAAGTATTTTCCCATCTATATGATCCAAAGCAGAATAATCAAACTTAAATCCTTCTGCTATTTTAACAAAGCCTTTCTTTGGAGTTTTGTTATCCTTAACATATAATGCATTTCCACTTGTTGATTCAGATTCACTGATGATTAAAAATCTTTCGTCTTCGGTTGTTCCTGCATAATAATTTCTCCTTGGGTAATTTGGATTGTGATATATCAGCTTGTCGTCACTTTGTGGGGTTCCTATTTTATGATAGAATACTTTTTGAAATTCGTTTGTTCCTGATAGTTCTTGCCCTGGAGCAGGCTCGTCATATCTGCTGTAATAGAATCCATCTCCTTCCCAGCTAATTCCTGAAAATTTTACTCTTCTGATATGGTCAGATATGTCATTTCCTGTAGCAGTTTCTTTAACAAAAATCTCATTCCAATCAGACCCGGCTTTTGAGGTTGCATAAGCTACATATTTAGCATCGTTGGAAATACTAAGTGTTGCTATTGAAATACTTCCTGCTTCACACATTTTATTTGGATTCAAAAACTCCCTTGGTTCTCCGTCAATGCCTTCTTGTATATATAGCACAAAGTGATTTTGCATTCCGTCATTCTTATAGAAGAAATAGTAATTGTTTTTCCAAAATGGTGTTCCATATTTTGGGTAATCCCAAATTTTTGTCAATCTCTCTTGAATAGCGCTTCTGAAACCTATTTTTTCAAGGTATCCGAAAGAAACTTCATTCTGGGCTTTAACCCAAGCTTTTGTTTCTTCACTGTTGTCATCTTCAAGCCAGCGATAAGGGTCTGGAACTTCTACTCCGAAGTAATTATCCACAACGTCGTCCATCCTTGTTTCCGGATATTCAAGCTGTGTTGTTCTTGTGCAGTTTGTTAAAATCATTATTGGTATTACGAATAATACCGAGATTAATAAGCGTTTCATATAATTTGGTTTTGGGTTAATATAAAATGAATTAAACGTGAGATAATTATAAATATGTAATTTTGAAGTGCAATTTTCAACTGTTTTAAAACCTGTTAAAGTTATATATTTTCAATAAGTTTGACATATCTTTATCGGCAAATTAATCTTAAAAGTTCTAAAATGACAATGAAAATCAAGTCAGTTAAGGTTTTTAGAAAGGAAATTATCCTTAGGTCTGCTTCTGCTCAGGAGCTTGAAGAAGTAACAAAAATTCATTGGGAAATTCATTATAACCAAGAAGGGAAAAAAATCAAGGATGTTAGATACGACTCTTTTGAAAGAATTGAACATCTTGTAGTTTTTAAGTATGATGATAGTGGTAACTTGATAGAAGAGACTATCTGTGAAGATGAAGAAACTGTTATTGAAAGAAGGACTCTTGAATATGATAGTAAATCCAAGATAAATAAAGAGTTTCTTCATTATATGGATGGGTCTTTTGATACAGCTGAATATCTATATAATCAATCAGGACAGTTAGTTGAAATAAAAAAGATCGACTCTGATGATGAGCTGGAGGAAATTACTACTTATAAATATGATGGTGATAACCTCTTATATAACTTCCTCGTTCATGCAGCTTCCAGTTTAGCTAATTTCATCCTTAACTGATTGATTTTCTTTTGTTTATATTTTTGTTGAAATTCAAGTAGCGCATTTGGGTTGAAACTTTGTTGGTTGATTATCATTTTATAATAGATAATGGACAGTTTTCGTGCTGTTGCCACAACTGC